>JAGLPR010000304.1 GCA_023137255.1 Bacteroidales bacterium
GGATCAGGAACAGGTTGGCAAAAAGAAAGTAGCGGGCCGGCTGGTAGTTCTCCCTGGTCAGAATCATGGCCGGGACCACCGCCAGGAACAGGCATCCGATGACCGACACAATCATGATGGCAACTCCGCCCAGCTCAATAAAAAAGGGTACATCCACACCCAGACCCTGCAGAAGCACCACAGTGAAATTCATGATCAATCCTCCCACGGTAAACCATACAGCAATGAGCAGGATGGTGTCCCACGACTGCAAGGTGTTCGGAGTATCGAGATAGGATCGTCCGAACAGGAGGTAGAAGAGCAGGAAGATTTCCAGCAGAAAGATGGTTATGGGCGCCGAAATGAACCTGGGCATCAGTTCATAAATGTAACCCTCCTTATTGATAAAGAAGATGAGGAAAGCGATGATATAGAGAATATAATAGAGGTAACTGTTTTCGCGGCCCTTGACAAAGAGGGGGATGTGATAGAAGATCATGATCAGCATGATTCCAGTAAATATCCCAAACACCAGCCGTTTTGAACGATCACGGGAGAACACGCTTTGTTGTGTCGATATGGTAAAAGTCAGGTCCGAAATCACCGACTGCTCACCCAGTGAGACTCTCAGATAAAGTGTGTCTGTTTCGCCTGGGGGCAGGAAAATCCGCAGATCATCGGACCCGCTGATATTCACATCTTTCTTTCGGGGATGAAGTTCATTTCCCGATCTCCGAACGGTGACCATGTTGTTGTTGAATTGCTGAAACAGCCTGTATTCATCGAATTCTGAAATATCATTTCGCTGAAGGTGAAACGCAAACTGACGGGTCGAACGGTTGACAAAATAGAAACGGAACCAGATGCAGCTTCCCGATTGCGTATTGATCAGTGCAGGATCAGGATTGCTGAAATCTACTGGTCCGAACTGGTGGTCCAACCTTCCCTTAAAAAGATCTGATGGCTGCGTGGAGCAATCGGGATCGTCCATGAAATGCAGTTGCATATCCGAGATACCCACCTCCTGTACAAAATCAGAAAGAATGACTGGTTTCTGTGCAACAAGTGATTGACAGAGGATCAGAAATATTAGAATTAGTCTAAGGTGCATTCCGGTTTTCCCTTCAGATGTAAATATATTAAAGATTCTTTATAACAGACGAAATTGGGAACAGCTATGATTTAAGTGTATATTTACAGAAAGTAATTTTCCCCAATGATATCAGACCTTATTAAAACAAGGTTCATACAGATTGTCTCTCTGATACTTATCACCTCCTGTTCCGGCAACGTAATACAAACCAGGGTATTTGAAGACGGATTTCCTGAGCTCGAACCTGGCGACGGGCCCTATTATAATGCTGCCGATCCGGCTTTATCTTTTAATGCCAGGCGCGGAACCTTTGGGAATTGGAAGGTAGCTTCAAGTCTCAGGCAGGAGGGATTTGAAAAGGCGTGGGTGATCCGGAGTGACAGGGGAGAGAACTACCTGGCCCAGACCTTTACCAATCTGAATGAGAAGAATTCGCCGTTGAGTCTTGTGACCCATCCCATGGTGGTTGCAGGAGACTCTTTATGGAGCGATTATACCATTGATGTGGAATTTACCCCGGAGGCCAAATTTGATAAGTGCGGGGTGGTATTTGGCTATCATCCTCCTTCGGATTTCTACTTCTTTGGCATAGAGGGGAATACGGTTACACTCAAACATATTCAGCAACCTGTCACCCCATTGCGTCCCATTGAAAAAATCATCGATTTCAGACCGTTGGTATGGACCCCTGGCGACAGGTTGCATGCCACAGTATCGGTTCGGAGAAACAAAGTCAACATTATATGGAACGATTCCATCATCATGCATGCAGAGGGTCTCAATTCGACAGCGGGAAGAATCGGACTGATCTCAGATGTTCCGGCAAAGTTTCACAGCGTGGAGGTAAAATTACTAAGGGGTGAACAACGAAAACTTTCCCGGAGGAGGAGGCAACTCTCCAGGAGATCAGAACTGCACCTTAGCGATCATCCGGAAATGGTCAGATGGAAACGATTTGATATCAGTGGATTTGGCACCAACCAGAACGTCAGGCTGGGCGATCTTACCGGCGACGGGAACAAGGAATTTGTTTTTGTCAGACCCGGAGCTTCCGGAAGTGGAGTGGGAGCTATTACAGCAATGAATCTCGATGGGGAGGTGCTCTGGCACCATGGCAGGCAAACCACAGGCAGGTTGCCAGTCAGCGAAGAGCTACCCTTACAGATCCATGACCTGGATGGAGACGGATCGCGCGAGGTAATCTATTTCAATGAGGGTTGGATCCGCATCATTGACGGACGAAACGGAAAACTGGTCAGGCGAAAGAAGGTGCCTGGCTCTCTGAAGATCAATTCAATGATTTTTGGTGACCTGGTTGGAGTGGGCAGAGACAACTGCATGCTTCTTTCTGACCGTGAGCATGCTCTGCTAGCCTACAATGAAAAGCTTGAGCTGATCTGGAGTGAGCAAACCACTACCGGTTCTCATCCCATGGTGTATGACATGGATGGCGATGGCCGTCACGAGGTGCTGATGGGTTATTCAGTATTTGATCCGGAGGGTTCCCTGATCTATGATGTTGGGGCACATATCGGCGATCGCTGTAACGGGGTTTCAGTTTGTGAACTGGTGGATGGAGAAGGGAGCATACCCTGCCTGGTTTATGCAGCGGGGGACTGGGGATTGGTCTATTATGATTTTGGCGGACAACTTTTGAGACAGAACATTCTGGGTCATGTGAGTTACCTAGGGGTGGTAGAACTGGATATGGATTCGCCCGGACCGGAGGTGATCACCTCCAACTGTTGGGGAAGTCCGGGACTGATGAATGTGATGGATGCTGAGGGCTCGGTCACCTCCGGCTTTCTTCCGGACCTTGGCGTTAGCCGCTGCCTTACTGTCAACTGGAAAGGGGATGGTGAGGAGTTCCTGATAGCTTCCACCGATACAGTGACGGGTGGACTGCTTGACGGGCATGGCCATTTGTCTGTGGAATTTCCTTCCGACGGACACCCGGTTTCATTTTACATGGCCAGCGATCTCACCGGGGATGCCCGTGACGAAATCATTGTCTGGAACAGCGATGAACTCTGGATCTATACACAGGACGACAATCCAAGGATGGGAAATACCTATGCTCCACGCCGCATTCCGCTTTACAACTACTCAATGCACCAGATGAACCGCTCACTGCCACAGTGGTAAAGTCTGCGGCATTATGTGATAAATTATTATATTGCATTCATTCGAAAATAGGGTTGGCTGTTTTGGCACGAACTTTGTTTTGTTTAATGCAAATAAACCAGATGCAAAATAACCGGGAGGAAACGTCATGAAAACTTTATCACTTGCCATAATCGGTTCAGCCATAGTCCTGGCATCCTGCAGTTCCTCAAAGCATACAGCTTCTTCGGAATATGATGATGTCTATTATAATCCGAATCAAGCAGCTCGGCAGGAAGCCGCGATATATGCAGCTGAGCAATCAGCTGTAACACCCCAGGAAGCAATGGCAGCCCAACCTGTAAGCCAGGCACCCTTATATGCCGAGCCGATGGTTGCAGATGAAAACATGAGTGATTATGAACAGTACAGGTTGCAGCGTGAGGCTGAAATGCTGGGCGAAACCTACGCACCCGAAGGGAGTGAGGCGCTTTATGTGGATCAGTACCAGGAGTATGATACTTTGAATCAGTACAGCCAGGAGAGCGCACCTGTGATTGTCAACAACTACAACTACTACACCGATCCAAATGACTATTATTACTCATCGAACCTGAGGAGGTTCTCCGATGATTATTACGGTTGGAACTATTACGATCCCTATTATACCAGTTATGGATATGGCGGAAGCCGGTTCGGCTGGGGCATGAGCATGGGATTTGGATTAGGATGGGGAATGGGATTCTCCTTCGGGTCCCCATACTATGGTGGTTATTATCCTTCCCCATACTATGGATATGGCGGTTACGGATATTACGATCCCTACTATTCGAACTGGGGATATGGCGGATACTATGGTTACCCCTATTACAGAGGTTCCTACTGGAGCGGCTATAACCACGGATACTACAACGGGTACTATAGCGGATTATACGGGAACAACTATTATCCCGAACAATATTCCCGCTACGGAAGGATGGATAACAGGCACTATACCGGCTATTCCAGGCCCTCAAAGACTACTATTGGGAGTGCAAAAGGAGTCACAGCAGCCGATCCCAGGTACAGGAGCCGCACCAGTGAGGCAACCACTGCCACCAGCAAGAGCACTTCTGTAAACGATGCAAGGTCCAGCCAGGTTCGCACAGCCAATACAAATGGTACACAAAGGCAGATCAGGACCAGTTCCACAGCTGCCCAACGTTCGAACGCCGGTACAGTAAAAACCACCAGGACCATGCAGCCAGCCAATGTTCAGCGGACAAACAGGGCAACCAGTACCAACAGGAGTACTTATACACCTAACTACAGCCAACCGCGAACCACCACTGCACCAAACAGCAGGAGTGCTGTTCAGTCCAGGAGCGCCACCCAGAACAGGAGTTACACTCAACCCAATAGCTCAACAAACCGTTCTGCTGCTTACAACCGTTCGAACAGCTCGCAGCAAAGAAGCAGCACCTCGTACAGCCGTCCGAGCAGTACCAGCCGAAGCAGCAGTTCCTACAGTCGTCCGAGCAGCTCCAGCCGAAGCAGCAGCTCTTACAGTCGTCCGAGCAGCTCCAGCCGAAGCAGCGGCTCAGTCAGCCGCTCCAGCAGTTCACCGAGCCGCTCCAGCGGATCCTCGGTCAGCCGCTCCAGTGGTTCCTCAAGCCGCAGTTCAGGAAGTTCCTCAGGAGGCAGCCGCAGTTCAAGCGGAAGATCATCAAGTTCCGGTTCCAGACGTTAGACTGTCATTTAATAGCCGGGGTCCCGCCTGGGATCCTGGCTTCTTAAGAACCAAACACATATTGCTATGAGAAAGTTATCAATTATAGCCATGCTACTCGTGGGTGCTTTTATCACTGTGGAAGCACAAAATGAGATGCAGGCATTGAGATATTCCCAGTACAATCCATTTGGAACCGCCAGGTACGCAGCACAGGGTGGTGCCATCGGTGCACTGGGCAGCGACCTCTCCTCAGTGTTGGTGAATCCGGCAGGACTCGGATTCTACCGTTCTTCTGAGTTCTCTTTTTCTCCCTCCATTTACTGGGTGAATACTACTTCTGACTTTTATGGACAACATATGTCCGATTCGCAGACTAAGTTCAACATAGGGAGCATTGGCATGGTGAATGCCTTTACACGCGACAAAAAAACAGGTATTGTAAGTGCAGCTTTTTCGCTTGGCTACAATACCCTGGTCAATTTTAACAACCGCACCACCATACAGGGGGTCAGTGATCAGAGTTCCCTGCTGGACGATTTCACCTGGCATGCCAACGCCAGTCCCAATGACCTGGATCCCTACTATGAGGATCTTGCTTTTGAAACCGGTCTGATGCCGTATGATGAGGCTGCCGAAGAATATTGGCACGATATGCAGCTCGACGGGTATGGTCAGCAGCTCTACCGCTTATCGGAGCAGTCAGGTTATGTCGGTGAGTATTCCCTCTCCGGTGCATTTAATTTCAGTAACCTGCTCTATTTTGGAGCCAGCATGGGGATCCACGCGGTCAGGTTCTATGAGGATATTTTCCATATGGAGACCGACCTGGACGATCATGTCATCGATTTCCATCAGTTTCAGTTCAGGGAATTCAACACCACCAAGGGTTGGGGATACACCTTCAGGTTTGGGATGATATTGAGACCCATACAGATGGTGAGGGTAGGAGCCTCTGTCCAGTTGCCCACCTATTATCATCTTTCTGATGAAAAATTCACAGATATGGCGTCCACCTGGGATAGCAGTTCCGGGATTGAGGATGCATATAAAAGTTCGCCCAACGGAGTATACAACTACAAGCTGAAAACCCCCTTCCGTGCCAATGCACATGCTTCATTGATTCTGTTCCGGGTTGCCACAGTGTCGGCAGGCTATGAGTATGTAGATTACTCATCGGCCAGGCTCGATGCATATGACTATAAGTTCGTTGATGAGAATGATGAGATTCGCCGCGGTTTCCAGGCTGCACATAACCTGAAAGCGGGAGCCGAGGTTCGCCTCAGTTCACTTTATTTGCGTGCCGGGGGACAACACCTGATGAGCCCTTTCACCGATTCAAGGAACAATGCCGAGAGCTGGATCTATTCGGGAGGTCTGGGATTCAGGACCAAAAAGGCCTACTTTGATGTGAGCTACAGCTACTCCACCCGCACCGATGTATATGGGATGTACTCCTATCAACCGGGCATGAACGAGATAGCCATCAACGAAGTCAATGGCAACAACCTGATGTTTACTGTTGGATATAAGTTTTAATAGATCTTTGCAGGTAGTTTAGCGCCCCGGGTCCCTCATTGAATATCAGGTCAAGGATACTCAGATTGGACTGAAAACCGAGGCGGTCGGAGAAAACCTGGTGATAGGCTTCAGGCCGAAAACCGGGATCTGCCACCGCCTGGTCTTTTTTCGGATGGATGAAGTGCCTGGGATCCCGTTCCGAAGAGACCCCGGTAAATGAGACAGAGCAGCTGACCGGGATATTGAGTCCCAGATGACGAAGGGTGTGATCCACCAGCTGATGGTTCAGGTCAATAAGGAATTCATACCTCTTTTCATAGAAGGGGGAGAGTTCATCAGAGAGATATTCAAAGAAAGGAGAGGAGGCGTAGGAAGCTACCAGGCTCTTCCAATGAATCTTGTTCCAGTGAGAATCGTAATCGATCCTGATATCCTTTACATGGGTTTTTGATCCATGCAATTTGATCACCGGGATTGAAAGAGCAATCACCCCGTTGGGTCCCATGATCATACACCGGTTCCTGTAGGTCTGCTTGGAATAGTTGTCATGCTGCTCAAGGACAATCTCCTTTTGCCGCACCAGCCGGGCATAATAGTTTACGGGTCCGTTATAGAGTGCCGGGAATACCAAGCTGAAGGGAATTACCTGCTTGCTCTGACAATGCGGAACATGCGGTTCCACCGGATCTTGCCATACTCCTTATCGACGCTGAGCCAGATGATACGGGGTTTCCCAATCACATGATCTTCCGGTACAAATCCCCAGAAGCGGGAATCGGCCGAATTGTGCCGGTTATCGCCCATCATGAAGAAGTAGTCCATTTTAAATGTATAGGTGGATGCCACCTCTCCATTGATGTATACCTGGCCTCCTTTTACCTCAAGATCATTTTCCTCATAAGCCTCAATGATGCGTTTGTAGAGTGGAAGGGTCTTATCATTGATCTCCACAGTCATGCCTTTTGCGGGTATTGTAAGGGGACCAAAATACTCCAGGTTCCAGGGATAACGTTCGTCATGTGGAAAGATATCGCGGTCGTACCTGCCCTTGGTAAAGAGGTTCATGGCTTCTACACTAACGATGCCCGGAAGGGCCCTGATCTTCTCTGCGTTCTCACCCGTGGTGGGAAAGGTATAGTTGGGGTTGTTCCTGACATCAGCTGCATCCCTGCCGATGCCAAACGGTTCGAGGGAGCGCGGATTGATCGGGGTGCCATTGGTTCTGACGCTGTACCACCGCTGGATCCCTTCAAACTCCTTTTGTCTCTCCCCGTTTACATAGACATCGTTGCTGATCACCTCAATGGTTTCACCCGCTATGGCCACACAGCGCTTGATATAGTTGTCGCGCCGGTCGACGGGCCTGGTCTCCACATCATATTTCTCAGCAATCTGTTTGCGAACATAATCTTCGTAAACAGGGTAGGGGTGTTTCCGGTTGTTTCGTTCCTGGTCAGCCTGCATTAGCTGATAGCTCTCATCCCTGAGCAGGTCAAAATAGTCAAAGTTGCCCTTGGCATAAACTGTATGGTCCGATTTTTCAAGGGCCACAGTATCTGAAGCGGGAAAATTGAAGACCACAATATCGTCGCGTTTCACTTTGCTGAATCCTTTCAGCCTCTTGTAGGGACGCTGGATCCACTCCAGGTAGGATTTTCCACCCAGTACCGTATTGGGCAGGAAGGGGACTGCCAGCGGGGTATTGGGCGTTCTTGGTCCGTAGGCCGTCTTGCTTACATAGAGATGGTCGCCCACCAGCAGGCTGCCTTCCATGGAAGGGGTTGGGATCTTATAATTCTGGAACAGGAAGATGTTGATCAGCGAGACAGCCACCACTGCAAAAATCAGTGCATCGAGCCATTCAACCACCACATTATTCTTCTTTTTCCTGCTTTTCCAGAAGGACCAGTTCACCTTTTTGCTTACGTAAATATCATAAACCACTGGTATTCCCAGGAGGAACCAGAAGTTCTTGAGCCAGATTACAAAAAGGATATAGATAAAGACGGCAACGCCGAACCTGAAATATTTGTGTTTCAATACTTTATTGATATTCATTGCGCATTTTATTTAATGGAGCTAAAGATACGTTCTTTTCTTAAACCACCAATGATCCGTTTCTCCGGTTCGATGGAGAACCAGACTGTTACAGCCTTACCCAGCAGATGGTCCTCCGGCACAAATCCCCAGTACCTGGAGTCGGCCGAATTGTGACGATTGTCGCCCATTACAAAGTAGTAATTCATTTTGACGACGTAGCTTTCAGCAGGCACCCCATTGATATGGATATCTCCCTCTACAAGTTGCAGGTTGTTGTGTTCATAAGTAGCTATAAGTCGTTGATAAAGTGGCAAATTAAGCATGTCCAGCGGAATGGTATCGCCTTTGGCCGGCACCTTCAGCGGCCCGAAATTATCACCTGTCCACCGGTAGTTATTGCTGTGTGGAAAGATCTCCTGGTTTTGAAAGGAGAGAGTGGGTTCCGAGTACTGTTTGATGCTTCTCACCTGGGGAAATGATTTCAATGTTTCAACATTCTCCTCCGCCAGATATAAAACGTGCAAAGAGTTGACAGGATTGTAAGTCACCGAGGTTTTAAGGATTTTTAACGAATCGAGCAGTGGATCGGGCAGGGGATTGCCCGTGGTGGTGACGTAGTATTTGAATTTCTGATGAGGCAGCACAGGTCTCGTTTTTCCGTTTACCCGGATCTCTCCCCCGGTGATCTGCAAGGTATCGCCAGGCAGGGCAATACATCGTTTTATGTAGTTTTCTCTTTTATCGACCGGATGGGTGATAATATCGAATTCCGATAAAATATACTCCCTTCCATATTGCCTGACCAGTGAGTAGTAGTTCTGTCCAGGGTACTGGACCACCATGGTATCCCCTTCGGGAAAATTGAAAACAATGATATCATCTCTCTCTATGCTGGAGAATCCTTTCAGTCGCTTGTGAGGCATTTTGAGTTTCTCTGAATAGGATTTTTTTCCCGAAGGGAGCTTGTTGTGATAGAATGGAATGGCCAGCGGAGTTTCGGGCAGCCGCGGACCATAGGACAGCTTGCTTACAAAAATAAAATCGCCTGCCAGCAGAGTCTCCTCCATGGAAGGGGTGGGAATCTTATAGGTCTCAACAAACAACACCTTGAGTGTAAAAGAACAACCCAGGGCAAGGAGCACTATGGCCAGCCATTCGATAAATGACTGAAGGTGCCTGGGCAATCCGTATTTGCGAAGTGTCCAGTCGACTTTACCGGTCACAAATAGGTCGAAGAGGACCAGGTCAAACACCAGCAGGTACCAGAGCTCAATCCAGATTACCAGGAGTGACCACAGCAGGGCAGAGAGGCCAAAACCCAGGTATTTCCATGTCAGCCTCTCCATGGTTATCAAAGTTTTAGAAGATCGTGCATTCCGAAAACTCCTCTCTTTCCACGCACGAAATCTGCAGCAAGAAGGGCTCCAGCAGCAAAGGCATCCCTCGATTTTGCATCGTGAGTGAGGGTAATGGTATCCACCTCCGATTCAAATTGTACGGAGTGCCGGCCTTTTACCTCTCCCTCCCTTACCGATTCTATGGGCAATTCATCATCCTTCCCCTCATCTTTCAAACTCCATTTTCTGAGGCGGCTGCTCTCCTCCAGGATCTGTTCGGCAAGCGTGATGGCTGTACCACTTGGAGCATCCAGCTTATGAATATGGTGCACCTCCTCCATGGAGACCTTGTATGCAGGAAATCGGTCCATGATTCTGGCCAGCTGCCGGTTCATGGCAAAGAGAATATTTACCCCGATGCTGAAATTGCTTGCATGAAACAGGGTTCCC
>JAGLPR010000305.1 GCA_023137255.1 Bacteroidales bacterium
TTTTCAGTCGCTCAACAAGAAACTCAACTACTATGTTCGTACAGGAAAATTACTGAATCCGCGAAAAGGTGTATACACAAAGACGGAATATGATCCTGAGGAGCTTGCCTGCAACATATTTACTCCATCCTATCTCTCCCTGGAGTATGTATTGCAAAAGTCCGGCATCGTTTTTCAATACGATTCCCGACTCACCCTGGTCAGCTACCTGACCAGGAGTATTGAAATAGCCGGGGAAACTTTACAGTTTCGTAAAGTCAAAGGGGAGATCCTTGTAAACAGTGCCGGAGTCAACCAGCTTGAAGGTCACATCAGCATGGCAACCCCCGAACGGGCCTTGTTGGATGTGATCTATCTGGACAGGGACTACTATTTTGACAATTTACATCCGATAAACAGGAAGTTGATATATAAACTATTACCTGTCTATCAGTCCAAAAAACTGACGGAAAGGGTAAAAAGCCTTCTGAAAGATGATTGACATAAACCGGCACAGGTTTTACCTGGTTCAAATTCTTAAAGATATATACGATGACCTGGAATTGTCGAACAGCCTGGGATTCAAAGGGGGAACCGCCCTGATGTTTTTCTATCAGCTTCCCAGGTTCTCGGTCGACCTCGATTTCAACCTGTTGAAAGGAGGAGACGAGGATGCTGTCTACCAGAAGGTACGGAAAATTCTTCTGAGGTACGGAACCATATTCGACGAAGCCAAAAAGCACTATGGTCCACTGGTTGTCCTTAATTATGGTTCCCATGAACGCAAACTGAAGGTGGAAATATCAAACCGTGGATTTAATGACAGGTATGAAATAAAGAACCTGCTTGGCATCAATACCAGAGTGATGGTCGAGGAAGACATGTTCGCTCATAAACTTTGTGCGTTGTCCGACAGGAAAACAATGGCCAATCGAGATGTTTTCGACACCTGGTTCTTTTTGCAGCGACGAACCTCCGTCAACCGGGAGATCGTAGAGACAAGGATGGGTATGCCTTTGTCAGACTATCTCCAGACCTGTATTGAGAAGCTGGAATCGATGACCAACAAAGGATTACTGCATGGGATCGGGGAGCTTGTCGATGACAAAATGAAACGGTTTGTAAAAACCAAACTGCGGTCGGAAGTGATTAGCCTGTTAAAAATCTACAAGGAGTTTTCGGACGATTAAGTTTATTTGGATTTAAGCTCAAACATTTTCTGCCTGATGTATTCGGGAAACAAGCGCACCTTCTTGCTCTCGGCCTGGTCAAATACCAGTTTTTCGAAATCGTCGGACTTTTTGGCAAAATCAACCGATTCGGTACGGGCAAGGATGGCCGCATATAGCTCCTCAAATGAAGTAATCCCGAATTTTGCTTCCAGGTATCCAAAATGAGGTGCAGTTAACCCGGAGAGAAACATAAAATCGTAGAAATCCCTCCCTTTTTGTCGCTCCAGTAGTGCCCCGGTTTTCATGGATAACAATATATCGACCGGTGCTGCAAAAATCTGCGTGAACACATTGAATTTCTGGATAAGAGGTTTTTCCGGAGTATAGTGAAAATCGTGTGGTTCACACTCCACCTTAATCAGGAATCTTTTTTCCCGGTGACCGGAGAGACCCAGGTTGTACATCAGGCCGGGAAATATCAGATTTCTGCGGAAGGCTTTCAACGCTCTATCCTTCTCTTTATCATCCGCACGAACATCGATCCCCTCCAGAGAGAGCCGATCAATGATCTCGTCCGTCATTTCCATAAACTCATCTCTCTCCAGGTTGAAATAATCAAAGTCCAGGTCCTCACTGAACCGGCCGATGCGATGAACGATTCGCAGATTTGTCCCTCCAATAAAACTCAGCTTCCCAGCCTGCTTCCCACTGAAAATAAGGTCCAGGATCCTGTAATGAAAATACTCTTTCAGCATGTATTCGTATTGCAGGGGATTCTTTTGCTGAGCCTCCGGGAAAAACTGTTTGATCTCATCAAGGTCTATCATAGTGCATATGCTTTTCTCATATTGTTTACCCGGTCCTCGAGGGCCCTGTTTGTATACCTCTCCAGATAAGAGTAGAATTTTTCATTCAGTATCTCCTTAAGCATGGCTTCATCCAGCCTGAGGTGTTCCATCTCCTTTTCGGTTTTATACTGGCTGTGAATGTAAAAGAAATCCAGAAGGGCCTTTTCAGGTGCAGCCATTACGATTTTCCTGCCTTTGCCGGTAAGGCTGCGTTCACCATCCATCTGAATAAGGGTCAATCCAAAACTGAAAACATCTTGCTTCACGTGGTGGTAGCTGTAATCCCCCAGAGGTGTAGTAAAACGATTGGTTTTCCTCGTGGTGATGGAGGTCGTCTCATATATCGCCTCGGGGATCAGGCCGTAATAGGACAAAGCAGCATGCAGACTCACATATGAGGGATCATAAATCAGATTCGCAGCCAGCCAGTCAATATTCTCAGAACTTTCAGTATCGTTAAAGCAGTACCAGCCGTTCCGGATCTTAATGATGTACCCTTTTTTCTGCCAGCGAACAAGATTCATCAGGTTCATTTCCGGGAACAATTTCCGTACATCGCGGATGGAAAAGACCCGGTAAGGTCCCAGCACTGCTGAAAATCTCAACCACATATATTTCTGTTTATCAACAAAAATAGGGAATTCTACCCAGAATATCAATATTTATTTCATATTATATACATTTTTGTATATATATAGAAATATTTGCATCCTCCCTTTGAAACACCAAATGTACCCTGATACCCAAAAAGAAAATGGCTAATTTAGGCCTTTAATGAAAGTTACTGCCCCCTGGATAGATGAAAACCTCTTCCGCTTTAGCAGCGGACCTGTAGTCGCCGGACCTGAAATGCAGCAGTCCCTGCCGTATATCTTCGAGGCCATCAGCCCCATCCGGGGAGAAGGTGATGACGAAGTACGCCAGATGTGGATCAGGACAAAGCGCGGTACCATCAAAGATTTCGGGGATTTCGAGGAATTCAGGGAAGAGGGCATTATAGATACCCGGGAGGAGTTTGAGGAAGAATGGCGCAACCAATACCCGGATCCTGATAAATGGTACCATATCGCCACAGCCAGGTATGAGCATCAGCTTTTTCTCTATATCGATCACAAACTGGCGCTGCACTACAAACCCGATCCGGAGAAAACCCATATCCAGCATGCAGATAATAAGCTAATCCATTTTCTGTCCTGGCTTTCAGAGGAAATCCGCAGGGAGATCGCGCAAATCACCAAAGATCAGCTTCAATACAACCGGTACCTGGAGCAACATTTGCCCTATGAAAAGCGGACCGGGAAAATCTTAAGAGAAACCTTCTGGAGCATTGTGGGTGACGACACCTTCCGGCTGGATAAGGAACTGCATCCCGCTGTCATCAGCGACCTTGAAAAGCTGCTTGTCCTTAACACAGAATATGATAAAGTGCCGGGGATCCCTGAGATTTCAGCCTCCGGTTTCCTGGGCTACTGCCAGATATGTTACCAGGCCAATGACTATTTCCGGGACGAGAAGGTTCCGCTTTCTCCCATGGAACAGTACCAAAGAATGGCCGATAGGCGCCACGGGGGACTGACAGAGATTGACCAGGAATCCCCGGAGGCCTTCCGGGAGTGGTACCACAGCGGACAGAAAACCGGGGCCCACCCCTGGGAAATTTGCAGCGGGGGAAATTCCACGCATATTTCCCTGATGTTATCGGACAGGGGACAGGAATGGGTCCTGAGCCTTGCCGGGTCCAGCGAAATCAGGGTGGCAGAGACCTCCCGGATGGCATCCGCCCTGTACCGGAACAGGGTTCCCTTTCACTTATGGGAAGGAAAAGAGATCCTGGAGATGGTCCGTGGAAAGGATTACATAGGCATAGTGCCCGACCATGCTATCCCGCGATACTGCCACAGCTTGTTCCCTAAAAAGGAAGGTATCATTGATTTCATGAACCTGCCCTTTGAACACCGGGATGAAATCATCACTAAAAGCTCCTGGTACCCACTGGAAGAAGTGCATGTGCAAAACAGTATTTAAAAATTCTCCTCCTTTTCCAGAAACGCACATTCGTTTATGTCTTCAATACAGATTAATCAGCTCTAAATATTGATAATTTGACTTGTTGTTTTCAAAATCTTTACCGAAACTTTTAATATCCGGTCACGGTTCCAGGTGGGAAACAAGCGATTCGATCGCCTCCTCCATCTGTGGCATTCGCTTCACCTGCAGTAGTCTGCAGTTCGCACCCTTCAGTGGCTCCTGCAACAGCTGATAAAGAATGTCGGAGCGGACCTCGATCCGCCCAGGCCTGAACTTCAGCTTCCCAAGCTCGTCCAGCACTTTCTGCGGAACAGATTCATACATGACATGCAGGTCGGGAAGCGGGACCAGCGTCTGCATCCCGGGGATCATACCGCTCTCCTTTTCGACCAGCAGCAGCACAAATGGGAAATACCCTCTTTGCCCCCTTTCCTTTACCGGTGCCGGAAGCAGCACCAGATCCAACTGAAATATGGTTCGTGACTGCGGCAGCCGGGAAACCTTCTCCCTGCTCCCGGCAGAGTAAGTAAGATTAAACTTTCTGCTCCCTTGTTCCGGATAGACCATTTCATACCGGTCCTCCCAATGCAAGCGGCCGGGTGAGCCCGAAGGAGTTCTCACCAGGATCGCATCACCGGCATCACCCTCCCTGAACAGGCAGCCGGGATCCTGTTTCACCCGGCGGGCCACCTCCAACACCTGTTCCAGGATCACGGGGATATCAACCAACATATTCACCCCGGGCAGCTCCGGGATAAATCCGGGCACAAATTCCTCCAGGTGGGGCCAATTCCCCTTCCCCCGGAAGCTGAGTCCCGCCTCTTTAATGGAGGCCAGGTGCTCCACGGAGAGTTCCTCCCTGTTGGTAAAGGAGAGCATCAGGTGCGGAATGGTCAGTATGGTTTCGGGGGGCATCGTATCAGCATGTTCTTGAAAATCAAAGAACTGCATTAACCCCTCGTATCCCTTGTAAGCCGACAGCGCGAAAAACGCTCCTTCCGACCCCATCACACTGACAAAGTATACCCGGCCGGTTTCCGGGATCTTCACCCCGAACAGATCGGTTTCGTACATCCACTTCCAGGGCCCCAGCTTCCGGATCTCACCGGCCAGCGTATAGATTCTCCTGTATATCGCCGGCCACGGATCAACAACCTGGCCCGGTTCCAGATCCAGTTTCTGCTGCTTATCATGCGCTTCAGGCCGGCCCGTTTTCTCCATGACCATCTCCACCATATCGCGGGCGGTTTCGATATGAACCCCTGTCTCTTCAGCTGCTGCCTCAACATCGGGCATGCGGCCGGCATTGATATCGGGCAGCACCAGTGCCATAAAGGCATTCAGATTGTCCACCGTTCTCTGGTCCTCCTCAGGCGGCTCTACATGGAAAAGCCCGTCATATTCATTCAGCACCACCACCTTCTTCAGGATTTCCTGCGTGGTTGCCAGCATGGAGGTGCTAATCCTCAGAAACGGGATTTCAGAAAACCGGTGGCCATATGCATTGACCTCGTCCACCAGCCCCCGGAAACCGCGTTCAGTCAGGGCTGTAAACAGGATTATATTCAGATTCTCATCGTAAAATGCCTGTGCCAGGTGCGGATGCTCCTCCCACGTTTCAGGTACAAACCTGTAAATCCCTTCGTTATATTCGGTCTTAAAACTCTTGCTAAGCTCCGCTGTATTAAGCGAATTCAGGTCATATTCGGCCATCACATAGAGGATCTCGTCCTCCTTGTGGAAGGTACGCGGGTAGGAGGCCCCGGACAGCAGCATCATATAGGGCCCCGGGTTGTTTTCAATATCTTCCAGAATCTCCTCATCACCTTCCAGGCCAGGCAGCAACTCAGTGGCGAAAAAGTAGATATCATCGGCCCGAAAACTATTGTAGGCTCCGATGGGACCGTAACTCTGCCAGCAAGAACCGTTAAAACCGATCAGGTTAAACCAGAGGATGGGGCCACCAGAGGCTTTCATTCCTGCAACACCGGGCGAAAAGAGCAGGAACTCTTCCCCTGAGAAAATATCCTGCATCTGAAAGAAATCCTTCTCCGGCTCGCTTGTAATCTCACTGAAACTGAAGCGCCACGGCCTCTCAGCCTGCTGTAACAGATAATCGAGTTCCTCACCCGTGAACCGCTTCAGTGCCGGGTTGTTCAGGAACTTTCCGATCAGCCCTCCCTCCCTGAAGATCCTGTGAACGATAAACTGGCTCTTCATAAATTCAATCCCGCCTTTTTCAAACTTGCGTGTCACATGGCGGAACCGCTCAAACTGCCTGTTCATTTTTCCTTCCAGCCCGTGGTGGCGGGCAGCAAATCCGAGCAGAAAGCCATCCACTACCTTTGCCGCGATCCGGGTGTTCCTCTCGCACCTCTTCCTGATGGATTCGTAGTTTGTCATACAGTGTTCGTCTTGATTAATGGTTTGATTACTAAATCGGATATGCTTCCAGGCCAGCTTCCATGGCTCCTTCCACTGTACCGTCAAATAATTGCGATCCGGGAAAAAACCACTCATCAGGATCATACTGTTCCCTGGTCCATTTATAAATGGCAAATTCCCACCCTTTCATATCCCCGTTATATGTGAGCCTCGCAACGGGAGATATCTTTCCAAACTCCTTTCTTTTCAGGTAGAGGAATTTTCCTTTAAATTCTGCAAAGTAGGCTACAGTATCCGTTCTGTCACTAAAATGACTTTTGTTAGAAACATCAATAATCTCAATAATCTCCCGTTGAATCTCTTTTGGAATTGCTTTTTTTGCCATATCGATTATAACATTAATTCGTACTAACATTTATTTGGGGTCAATATACTGTTTTCATTAGTATTGCTCTTTTTAATTACTTTCGTATATGCACGTGCATCAGACAGACAGGCTGGAGATGGCTGCCCGCCTGGTCAACAGTACAAACAGTCATCTTTTCTTAACAGGCAAAGCCGGTACCGGGAAAACCACCTTTCTGAAGCTGCTTGCTTCTGAGACACATAAAAGTTACCTCATCGTAGCTCCCACTGGAATTGCAGCCCTGAATGCAGAGGGGGTTACGATCCATTCACAGTTTCTCCTCCCTTTTGGCAGTTTTATCCCCGAACGGGAACCGGCCGGTAAATTCAGTGAAACAGGCCAATTCTACACAAAACATACCCTCACCCGGGTACACACTCTGAACAGTATGCGTAAAAAGGTGCTCCGGGCGACCGAACTGCTGATTATCGATGAAGTAAGCATGCTGCGTGCAGATATCCTGGATGCCATCGACTTCCGGATGCGAAGTGCAAAAGGCAACTTCTCCAAAAGCTTCGGCGGAACTCAGCTGCTTATGATAGGCGACCTG
>JAGLPR010000306.1 GCA_023137255.1 Bacteroidales bacterium
TAAGTGAAGTGATTGAATCTGCTAACACCGACCTCAAAACAGATGGAAAATAAAGAGAAATGGTGCTTTATTGTGAATCCGACCGCAGGTGGCGGTTTCGGAAAGACGATTCTGCCGGAACTTGAGAAACAGGTAGTTTCCCGTTCACTGGATGCTGAGATAGTACTTACAGAAAAGCATGATCACGCTGTGGAGCTCTCGAAGCAAAGCCTGGACAGGGGCTGTTCACGCATCATTGCTGTGGGTGGCGACGGCACCATGAACGAGGTGGCCCGGCCCCTGATCGGTCAGGACCAGGTCACCACCGGACTGATCCCGGCCGGAACCGGAAACGATTTTAACCAGATCCTTGGATTTCCCGACCGGTTTGAAGCAGCACACTGGGACACCTTCTTTGAACAGAACTCCATAAAAATGGATGCCGGTGAGGTAAACGGACTCTATTTTCTCAACGGAATGGGACTGGGTTTTGATGCCCAGGTGGCTGCAGAGAATTATGTAGAACCCGGGGAAGTGGCAAAGGGTCAGGGAAAGGGGAAATACCTCTGGCACATTATCAAAACCCTGCTCTTCTACAAGGAGTGCCGGGTCACTATTAAATCCCGTGAGAAAGAGCAGGAGACCGACTGCTTCATCAATACCATCTCCGTGGGCCGGCGTTTTGCCGGCAGCTTTTTTCTGACCCCGGAAGCCATAGCCAATGATGGATTGCTGGATGTCTGCATGATCAGGAAACTGAACCTGCTGCAACGGTTTAAGATACTCTCCATGGTCCCCAAAGGAACTCATATCACTGACAAGAAGGTGGATTACTACCAGACAGATAAGCTCTCCATCGATTTTGAAAAAAAAGTACCCTTTCATGTGGATGGGGAACTCTATTTTGATACTAAATTTGAGGTGAAACTTCTGCCCTCGTCACTAAACATCATATACAACCCCGGGGGAGACCATTTTTTCAATGAAAAAGCATGAATATATAGCTTTTTATGACTTGGACCACACCATCCTGACGGGCAATAGTGCCACCTACCTGGTGGAGGAGTCCAGGAACAGAGGTGTGATGACATCCAGTCAATACCGCCATGCGGTTTGGCTCTCCCTCCTTTACAAGCTGAATCTTGGCGATCCCACAAAAATGATCAACCGGATGCTCTCCTGGCTGAAAGACGTCCGGGAAAGTGAAATCAAACAGTTGTGCGAGGAGATCTACCACGCTTCCATTAAAAAGACCATCCGGCCGGAAATCCTTGAGAGCCTGGAGATGCATCGTTCAGAAAGTGCAGCTGTGGTTCTGCTCTCTTCCGCAACTACACCCATCTGCGAACCGGTAGCGAAGCACCTGGAACTGGATGATATGATCTGCACACATTTGGAAGTTAATAACGGGATTCTAAACGGCACAACGGACGGAAAACTGGTTTATGGATCAGAAAAGAAATTCCGGATGCTCAGCTTCTGTGCTGAACATGGATGTGATCCTCAAAAAGCATGGTATTATGGCGATTCGCATACCGACCGGCACGTGATGGAGGCAGTGGGAAACCCGGTGGCTGTCTCCCCCGATAAACGCTTGAAAAAGATTGCTATCCGCCGAAAATGGCCCATCCTGGTAGACGACAGGTAATCTTATTTTTCGTAACTTATCTGGATGAAATCATCTCAGATTCTTTCCGCATTTTTACTGTTTCTT
>JAGLPR010000307.1 GCA_023137255.1 Bacteroidales bacterium
GCCAAATGCCTGGTTCAGATCTTCAATTTAAATCATACATTAGGGTGGTAAGGATTTTCGTGAATTCGTCGTAAAGGAGCGGAGCTGTTTCGGGGCCAATTGAGTTTTCTTCGCCATAGGGAGCTTCATCATCTTCATACGTGTAAGGTGCTTCCACGTCCCACTGGCTCTTCGGAAGGATGTACCCTATTTCATCGTTTGACAAACCTATGACAAAGCGGTAGGTACCTGGCATCAGATGCCTGAGGGGCGGGTCCTCCACGGGTGCAATTTGATAATCCTGACCTTCCGGTGCCTCGACCCCTCCGTTGACCAGTTCTGGATAGATCTCACCCGGTACACATAAAAAGCTGGCCGGTCCCAGTGTAAATGCAGCGATCTCGGTTCTGATTTTGAACCAGCCGGTCATTCCAAAATCGAGAATCCCGAACATTGCAGCCAGACGAAAATTCCTGTTATCCAGGGGAAGCTCAATGGTTTTTGCCCTGACCGACAGATTCGCATGCTGAACTACCGTATCAGGATTCTCCATTGCATTGAGGGCAAGCATGGCCAACCTGTCTCCCTGTGCCTTTGCTTTGTTAAAGGAAGCTTCGGTATAGGTAGTGTCCAGAAAAGGATCATCCAGGGGCATGCTGGCACGTGTGGTCATCAATCCACCTATTGCGCCATTGATGTATACGGAGATTCCTCCAACTCCTGGTTTGATGAGTGTATCTCCGTCATACACCCCTTTTTCGAGGCCATCTCGAACATAGTGCGGAAAATCAGAACTAATGTAGAGGTTATCCGACCAGAGTGTTTCGGGATGATTGGCCCAGGCGACAAGTGTACCCAGGGTAGCGTCTGTTTCTGCATCAATGGCCTGTAACATGCGCAAGCCCGGGTCCATGACAATGGGATCACGGGTATCCATCACCAGCGCTTCCGCCCCGGTCAGATCCTGTGAGAAAAGCAGTTTAGCAGGCCGTAAATTGTCCGCAGCCTGAGAGATGGCTTCAACCACTTGGTTTTTAATAAATTGCATATTATCCTGATTTACCCCACTCTTTAGAGGGCTTTCTCCCCAGATACCGATAAGATCATTGCTTTCATGTGTGTGGGTACTGGAGATTATGGCATAATCTATCCCTGCTTGCTCAGGGATCTGTTTTCTTATATCCACCACATCGTCGTGCCGAAAGCCAATGGCATCGAGCGAAACCAGGGCCAGCCGGGTTTGGCCATCATCAAAGACAACCACCCGTGCCCATACATCATCATGCACCCCGTTTGCTGCCCGCTGATTGCTAAACCCGGCAATCCAGTATGCATCAAATTTCCCGTTGTTGTTATTGTCATTATAGGTGTCACCCTCCTTCTCCCGAAACTTGGCATCACCATTTATATCATTCCAGGTATCTACAATCTCGGGCGTAATGGGGAGTGCAGCAAAGCCAACCTTTATGGCCCCCGGTGCTTCTGCACCTCTGAGGTTCAGATCTACCTCATAACCGTGATGACGGTCCCTCAAATTCCAGAATATCCACACAGTTAAAAGCAGAACTATCCCTAAAATTGACACTCCGATTCTTAATAACCACTTCTTCATTTTTATACTTTTAATGTTGATTTTTAATGGATTGTTTCTTCCTGAGTTCAAAAAAGATCAGGATGATTGTGTAGGTCAGGAACACAATTCCGCCCAACAGCGTCAGGTTGCTGTATTCGGTATAGATATCATTGTATTCTGTGAGCCTTCGGGCTTTTAAACTCAGCAGTATACCGTTGGTGAGTAAAAAAATGCTACTTGCCAATGCCAGCGACTGCATGGTTCTCAGGAAAACACTCCCCGTTAATCTGAGCGTCAGCCTGTTTTTGAGAATGGCTAATAGTACCAGCCAGAGGAACCATGACAGTAGTTGTAAGACGTTCAGTGTCCGAAAATAATTTACAACATTGTACAGTGGACTCAAAAGGACCCGGGAACGGTCAAAAGTATTCCGGTCATGGTAAAGCAGTACCCTGATCCTGGTCATATCTCTCCCGCGCAGCAGTTGCATGATCGATTCCCTTTTTTGCACAGGATCCATTTGATGCCAGTCAGGGATCTCCAGGGCATTCCATACAAAACAGCTGCTTCCATAGCCATGGTAATCTGCAGCTCCATTCATGATCAAACCATTGGAGGTGCATGCTTCAGTGATATTATTGAATATCCTCCGCTCGTAGGTCAGTCCGTTGGCCTGGTTTGCAACTTCAAAACCATCTACCCCCATATCCAGGAAAAAGGGTATGCTTTCTCTTTCTCCGTCAAACCAGTGGGCCACAATGACCACCCCATTGTCGTCATGGGTGGAATCAATCACCTGCTGATCGCTTAGCCCACGGGTGATAAAGTTTCTGGTGAGTCCAAGTAGTGTCATGTGGTTGCTGCCGGAATACTCCTCTCCGACCATCAACAATGGAGTCTCCGGGAGCATCCCCTGCTCCTGGGCCTTCACAGCTTCCATCGTATGCTGATGATGGTTGTGATCGGTGATAAAGAAAGCGTCATATCCATTTCTTTTATGCCATTTCTGCAAGCCTTTTGTGGAAATGATTCCATCATGACTGTACTCAGAGTGGCTGTGGGTATTGATCAGGATGGTGTGCTCCTGTTGGTTAACGATTGTATTGGCTGGCAGGGGAATGTAGATGATCAGCCACAATAGCCCCAGCCAGGTAGCCACTATCATGGGTGCCGTTTTTAACCAGGAGAGCACTCCATTCAGTTTTGGATTCCCGGTTACTTTGTTACGTGGCAGGAATAGACGTACCAGGGTAACCAACAGTGATAGGGCAAGGATCCAGAGAAGCAGAACGGCAAATTCCAGTGCAGGTTGATCGGCACGGAGATAGTAGAGCAGGGGACCGGTAAATGGTTCGAACAGCACACGCCAGACGGATATGTGTATGCCAAAGCCGGGAACCGGCTCGGAAGTCAGTGCATCAATAATATGTATGGGCTGGTGGAAGAGAATGGAGAGGATCACCATTGCAATAAACAGGACAATAAGGCCTGAGTAGGAGAGTTTTCTGTTTAGATTGCGATTCATTGCTACTAATTCTTTGTCAGCACCGGATAGGGAACATCATATCCTTTTACCGAATGCCAGATGATGCGATTGAAAGTATCTTCATCGATGCGGTCCAGTTCATCCAGATTCTGCTCCATCGATTTTTGTGCCCAGTATCGGGCATCTCCTGAAAGGCTAATTAGCTCCGGGTTTAACTCATCCAGGGGAATATTATTCGGTATTGCAGTATAAGGTGAAAAATCCGGCTTGCCGGTAAAGCAATCAATCATGGGTTCTGCTGCAAGATCAAACTGGTTCAGTGGAGGAATACCCAGAATATTTTCAATGGTTCGAAACATATTTATCTGGGAATAATTTGTGGAGATCACCTCTCCGCGTTTTGTATATGGACTAATAACCAGACCTACAGTACGGTGCCCATCCACATGATCAAGTCCTGCCTGAGGATCATCCTCTGTTACAAAGATGCAGGTCTCCTCCCAAAATTTACTGTGAGACAGAGCTTCCACAACCCGTCCCAATGCTAAATCATTGTCTGCAACAGCAGCCCTTGGAGTAGGCAGTCCTGGTTTTGTCCCCGATGTGTGGTCATTGGGTAAAAGCATAATAATGAAATTCGGAAAGCTGTCAATCTCTTCAAATTCCTTAAGCTCTTTGATGAACTCTGCCGCCCGGTACACATCCGGTACCTTTTCGGGGAAACCAATAAATGTGGGACAAGTATAAGGTTCCATCTGTGGTAAATTTGATTTGGCCCGAATCCTGATCCTGTTGGTGCCTGAGAGAAAGTCCTGGTATATATCTGTAAATGTGACATTTCGAGGCTCGATAACTGCATCTACAAATTCGCCATAGTTGCGATAGGATAAGCCGTGCTGCATTACATTGTCCCAGATAAAACCGCTTGGAGAGTATGCCATCGGATCACCGCCATCGTAGGGATAGCTACGTGGAAAGTCACCAAAGAACTTTTCAATATAATCAGTCACGTAGGCCTCATCCGTCCATTGATGACCATCTGCACTAAGCACACCACTGCAGTAATAATTATCCATAAGCACAAACTCCTCGGCAAGAGCATGATGATTTGGGGTGACATCCCATCCAAAGTGAACCAGAGATGAGTCACCGTTCCCCTGCTTCATATCACCAAACACCTGGTCATAGGTACGGTTCTCTTTAATGATATAGACTACATGTTTAAAATGAGATTTCTGACCCGGAAATTGAGGAACTGCGACCCGGCGCGCTTTTTTACTCTTTTGGTCCAGCTGTTGTATCATCCTTGCGAATGAATTATTCTCTTTCACTACTTCAGTCATTGTAAGAAGCGTTTCCTTATCAGGTAGTGGAATGATGGAAATACTCCCCATGTGGTGATGTGTATTGTATCCGGGCCTGTCAGCCCGCGTATTCCTTGAGCCAATACCTTTTGTATTTGCTACGAAAAGAAATTTTTCATCTTTATCAATGGTCACTGCACCGGGGTACCAGCCAGTAGGAATAGAACCGGCTATTTCATGATTCCTGTCAAGCTGTATGACACAGAGTGCATTATCAGTCCCATTGGCCACGAATAATTGTTGACCGTCGTGAGAGATGGCCAGGGCGTTGGGAGCACTGCCAAAGGGCAGATCTTTGTTCATCCGAACAGTTATTTCATCTATGACAGAATCGTTTTTTGTGTCTATGATTGAAACAATATCACTGTTGGCACAGGCAACAAACAGGCGGGATTTGTCAGGACTCAGAACCATGGCGCCAGGATGCAAGCCAACTTCTATACTTTTTATTTGCCTGTTTGATTTCAGATCAATTACCGAAACTGAGCCACTACTGGCAATTCCAGTATTGGGGTCGATAACAATTTCGCTGCCCGATGTGGTATAAGTTGGATCGACCGACTCTGGTTGTCTGCCGCCCCAATTGCTCACATAGGCCTTTTGGGAGGAGAGAAGCATGACTTCGTAAGGCGAAACACCCACAGGAATTTCCGTGATCGGCCCCTTGGCCAGATCTACCACAGCCAGGGTATTGCTCCGGCTAAGCGGTACATACATCTTGTCTCCTCCATCATTGATTGAAAATCCACCCGGTACCGGATGTCCACCTATTTCTGCTTGCTGAAATTGTATCGGTTCTACCCAATTCAGAATGTTGTTGTGATCCTTTTGAGCAACAAATATTTTATCTCTGGCTTGACTTGCATAGATTTGATTTCCATCTGCAGAGAAAGCGACCCCGTTAAATGATCCGCCGCCCTTGAGAGGAAGTGTTTGCATAATCGTTCGATCCAAAACACGTATAAGATCGAGCGAATTTTTATTCAGGACAGCGAGCCATTTCCCATCAGGACTCAGTGCGATATCTACGGGTCGACCGGGGAACAGAATTTGAAATCCTGCAGGCCTTAAAAGCTGATTGGTCGGAACGAGGATACTTCCATCCGCTTGTGGACCTACGGTACGAGTTGATATCCTATCATTTTGTTCTGTTCCAACTTTACACTGACCCAGAATTAATACAAGCAGTATAAGACCGCTGATATAGCTTATCCTTTTCATAAAGCACTATTTAGAAAAACCGGTTTTCAATGATTCTGCAAATTGCATGATATACGGGCAGATGATACTCCTGTACCTCTGCAGTAGTGGTTGCGGGAACACAGATGGCAGTGTCACAATATTGTTTAATCATGCCTCCGTGTTGCCCGGTCAGGCCGATGACCCTCATTCCTTTTGCTTTTGCAGTAATGGCAGCATCCACCACATTTTGGGAATTGCCGGAAGTAGTGATTGCAAACAGCACATCACCTTTCCTTCCGTAACCTGCAATCTGTTGGGAGAAAACAAGATCTGCATCCATATCATTGGAGATGGCGGTAAACAGGGAAGTGTGAGAACAGAGTGATATGGCGGGCAGGGCATTCTGTAAATTCTCTGCTATATAGCCTCCTCGTTCAGGGGAAGCTGATTGAAGACGCGCCTTAAAATCTTCCGGTAGGGGACGCTTTTTTTCAAAACTTTTCATGAGTTCACCGACCATATGGTCTGCATCGGCACAACTGCCCCCATTCCCGCATAATAATATCTTCCTGCTGTTTTCAAAGCAATCAATGATTGCCATGGCGGCTTCCCATATCTCCGTCTCACAACAGCCCAGGGCGGGATAGCGCCTGATCAATTCAGCCAATCTCTCTTCTCCTGTCATCACTTAAATATTAATGGGTTATACAACTACAAAACTAACTTTCCTATTGCAATGCTACACACAGCGCTGCATAATCTCCAATCTGATCTCCCAGAGCCGCAGGTCGTATTTCACAAACCTGGTTGGCTGCGGGAATTGCTTCGCGTTCTAAGATCTTATCAATATAGGGTTTTAGTAGCCCTTCATTTCTTGTATAGATGCTTCCGATCACAATGCATTCCGGATTCAAAATATCTATCAGGATGGCCAGTCCCTTTCCCAGGTAGGTGGCGGATATACCCACAATTTCATTCGCTACGGGATCACCTGAGATTGCAGCTTCAAAAACGATCTTGGCGGTGATACTCCCGATGAGATCTTCAGAGGGGCAAAAACCAACGGTTTCTCCTGCCCTTAGTTTTTCTGATATGATGCCTGCGGCCAATTGGGCAATTCCGCCACCACTGCAGAAACCTTCAAACGAACCAGCTTTCCCGAAACCCACAGGACCATCTTCGGCCATTCTCATATGACCCACTTCCCCGCCCAGGTCATTGGTTCCGGTATACAACTGTCCGTTTAGAATAAGACCGGCTCCCATTCCTGTACCGAAGGTAAGAAAGATCATGTTTTTTGTGCCCGCGCCGGCTCCCATCATCCATTCGGCCAGTGCACACGCATTGGCATCGTTCTGAACTTCCACTTCCACCCCAAATTCCTTTTGGAAGATCTCTACAATGGGTAATTCGTCCCACCCGGGAAGATTCGGTGGGCTGTAGATGATCCCTTTTTCTGAATCGAGGGGTCCGCCACAGCTGATACCAATCTTTGCCAGTTTTTTTTGATCATAGGACTGGAACAGGTGGCGGGTGTGAACTATGAATTCATCGATAATTTTCCGGGGTCCCCTTTCGGTGAGGGTTTCAAATACAATCTTTTCATATACCTGATAATCTTTATCCCCCAGCACGATGCTGCATTTTGTGCCTCCAATATCGTATCCCAGGTAGTATTGATCTAATTGAGTCTTAGGATCCATGCATTTTATTTGTTAAACAACAAATCAAGAAGCTTATCTGTTTGAGAGAAGTCAGGGACCATAAGATCTGAACCTGCCCTGATCAGCCTTGAGCGTTTCTCTTCATTCAGACCTGAACGAGCTATTTCATCACTGGCCACACCCACAGCAATCCCATCCGATTGTCTGCACTCCCTGATCTCCACCGGTCCGTCCCCGAACACAGCCAACTCGTTCCCCCGGAGCTTGTTTTCATCGATGATCCTGTTGATGATCATTTTTTTCGTGTACTTCTTGATGTCATTTTCAGAACCATAAATTCCTCCGTCAAAAAGGTCTGCATAGCCCAGTATTTCGGCTTCATTGATCACATCCTGTTTATCAGTACCACTGGCAAGATAAAGTTTTATTCCTCTCTTTTTCAGGGATTTCAAGAATTCAATGGAGCCGGTCATTGTAAAATCGTCCACCTTTAGTTGTCCGCTTCCGAGTTTTTCAAGCCTGATGGATACCACCTCCATCAGGGCATCGTTATAGATTTTTTTATACCCGAATTTATCCAGGATTTCCTTTTTAGGTACAATATTGATTTCATCGACCATCTCTACAAGCCCTTCCATCTGAAGAATGGTCTGTATTCCGGTTGACCTGTCGATGTACTCCAGCACCTGTTCTCTGATCTGCTTGTAGAGTTTCTTCCCGGCTTTTTCATACTTCTCTCCGAGAATCGCTTTGATCATCATAGGTTCCATCACAGATTCCCAGCCCTGCCTTATGGTACTTATGGTTCCGTCATGGTCAAACAGGGCATGTTTAATTTGCCCCGTTTTAGAGAGAACATTTTCATTAACCAGCTCAATTTCTGATTCCGGTAGGTATTTTGCCTGGGTCAGGCTCACTGCCAGCTCAGGCTTATGGTTATAGAGGGCTTCTTTATTTAGTTGCAGAATCTCATCACCCGATGCTGTTCCCGTGGTGAAAAGTTTCTGCACGGTTACTGCAGCAGCATGATTCGCAAATGCAGCAGATTCGGCAGGAGATATACCAGCCGCAAGACACAGGGTTAGTGCGCTTATGGTGGTATCGCCGGCACCCACCGTATCCAGCTTTCCGGATAACAGTATACCCGGAATCTCTGTGATACCTTCAGCATCGATGCATACAATACCGCGGCTTCCACAGGTAACGAAAACGGGCTTTTCGTATTGCTTATAGATAGCTGTCCCAAGTTTCCTGACTTCTGAAATGGAAACATCATCCTGAGGCTTCAGATCGAGGCCATTGAGTACGGCAATCTCTATTTCATTTACTTTCCGGTGGATGTTTTTGAAGCTGCTGTTAAAATGTCTGGAATCGAGTACCACAATTTTATCATTGAACTTTTCAAAAAGGGTGTTCGTACCGTCGATAAATTTCTGGTGGGTAATGCTGCCCGATACCTGCTGATTGAATATGAGGGCATCATAGTTCATCAATGCTGATTCTATATGGCCAAGCAATGCTTCATCAGTTTCGGCAGAGCGACTGTTTTTCAAGCCAAAATCGATGCGTGGGTCTTCTTTGTCTCCATAATACTTCTTGGTATAGGTGTAGGTTTGGAACACCTCCTTCTGTATGGTTAATGCGCTTGTATCAGCACCCAGTGCCTGAAGTTGGGAAGATAGTTCCCGTCCATATATATCATTGCCAACAACACCTATCACTTTGATTGCTCCAGGTTTCAGTGCAGCCAGATTGGAAACAATGTTACCGGCACCTCCGGGGGAATATTTGTGCGATGCAACAGCCTCCGCCTTTAATCCGGTTTCCACGGAGACCTCAGAACCTTCCGGATCCATCAGCCAGTAAGCATCGAGACAAAAATCTCCATATACAGCAATTTTCACATTGCTGATTTTCTCAAGTATCTCTTTGATCCGGTCCTGTTTCATACTATAGTTCCAATAATTTTTTATACAACAAGGGGAAGGTCTGTTTATGGTTTCCTTCGATATAATAGCCAACACCCCCATAAGCCTGCGGAATCCTGGTTACAATGCTTTTTTGATCACGATAATAATATCCCACAGCGTTTTCATCCGTGAATTTTTCCGGATTGTAAGGTCTCAGGTCAAAATCTGCTGTAACGATCCTTCCGGGTGTATGTCCTGTATTCCCTGCCATGGAAGCCGCTTTCAGGAACACTTCCGGTCCTGTTACCGCACTGCCCACATTCAGTATCACTCCTCCCTCGGTTAACCTGGCGACCTCCTCGGTATAGATCAGGAAATCCCTCCCCGAACATCCACCTTTTGCCTCTCCATCAAAATAGAGGTGCTGGTCCAGTACATCGGTACCGATCCCGGCATGGATGGTCAGGGGGATATTGTTTTCATAACATACAGCCTGCACACTGATTTCAGGATATGTGAATTCTATGGACCCCTTTTTAAGTCCCAGGGTGTTCTCCACCTCATTCCGGAAGGTCTTATCACAGATCATACGGCCCACTGATTCTCCATATCCCAGCCTTTGCCGGTTGCCCACAATCAGGGCAGCATTGATGTAGTTAAATTCAAAAGCCATCCCGAATTGTCCCTTCTCCAGCGCCTGTGGAACATATTCGCTGGTTTCTCCAATCAGTCCCAGCTCAAAGTCGTGTATGGAAGTAGCCCCGTTCCCTGAAACCATAGTAAACAGTCCCCGTTTGACCAGGTCCACCAGCAATTTGCCAAGTCCGTTCTTGATGAGATGGGCTCCGGAAAAAAGCAGTACGGGTCTCTGTTTTTCTCTGGCAGAGACGATTTCCCGGGCAAGAAAATCAATATTATCTTCCACCTTCTTTGGGACAGTAAAGGTCATTTCGCTGAGTTGATCCGGTTCGACCAGGTCGCCAAGCTTGACCTTGTTTGTTCTTTCCGAAACCGGATAGGTCTCTATCTGTCGCGGATTAAAAGCTTTGTACCTGCCTTTGTATTCCATGTACCCTTATTTTTTTAATGCGTAAATGCTTGCTCCCAGAATATATATCATACAGACTACCAGAACCATCAGGCTGGCAATCATTCCTATGTTGGCACTCATAATCCCCATCAGGGGAGGAATAATGGCACCTCCGGATATGGCCATAATCATAAGGCCAGAAACCTCATTGGCACGAGTAGGCATTTTTTCAAGTGTAATTGCAAAGATCAAGGGGAAGAGGTTTCCTGAGGCAAGGCCTACCATAAAAATCGCAATCCTGGCAATCAATACTGATGGAGCAAATATCATGGCAA
>JAGLPR010000308.1 GCA_023137255.1 Bacteroidales bacterium
CCCAGACCTGATTCAGGAGGTCGTCTCTCGAAACTACCTCTCCCTGCCTCTCCAGCAGGAACCGGAGTATTTCGTACTCACGTGGTGATAAATGGAGAAATTTCCCCTGTTTCCGGGCTTGGTATTTCTTAAAATTAATCTCAAGGCTCCCCAATTGGAATATTTCAGGTAATGAGGAGTTGGTATTTGAGCGCCGAAAGAGAGCATTGATACGGGCCAGAAGTTCCAGGATGCTGAAAGGTTTGGTTATATAGTCATCCGCTCCCAGTTCGAGGCCCGTAACAATATCTGATTCCTGGCTTTTAGCAGTTAACATGATTATGGGGAGTTCGGGTTTCTTCTCCTTCAGTCTTTTACATACTTCGTACCCATTTATTCTTGGCAGCATAAGATCAAGGATGACAAGATCAGGTCGTTCCTCAGAAGCTTTCATTAACCCTGTCTCACCGTCAATAGCAGCAATCACAGTGTAATCCCTGGCTTCCAGGTTGAATTTCAGACCTTCGATCATGTTTTTTTCATCTTCAATGATGAGAATTTTTTTCATTGTATATGCATTAGTAATTTGAATGATAATTCTTAAAGGTTGCACGTTTACATCAGCGGAATACTTATCGTAAATGTGCTGCCTTTTCCTGGTTCACTTACTACTGCAATGTTCCCGTCATGTGCCTCCACAATACTCCTGGATAGCGTTAATCCCAGTCCACTCCCCCGGGATTGCCTGGTATTCGCATTGGGTATCCGGTAAAACTTATCAAAGATCTTTTTCAACTCTTCCCTGGCTATCCCGATGCCCTGGTCTGTCACTGTAATTATTGCTGAACCTGAACTCCTGCAGACTTCGACCTGAATATGCTTCTTATCGTCTGAGTATTTCACAGAATTGCTCAGCAGGTTCAAAAGAGTCTGTGATATGGCATCTTTGTCGATTTTCACCATTACAGGATCTTCAGGTAGCTTACTCTCTATGTCAAAACCTTTGTCGTGAATATGAAACTTATATGCTTTCAGAGAGTGCCGGACCAGCAAAACCAGGTCCGTTTCCTGGAAATTATATTCTTTCCTGGCGGAGTCCATTCTTGAAAAGTCAAGTACATTATTGATAAGGTGGGTGAGGCGTTCACTCTCCTCTCGTATGATGCTGTAAAATTCCTTTAGTTTACTTTCTTCAGTTACAATTCCGGAATCGAGTGTTTCACCAAACATCCTGATAAGAGAGAGAGGTGTTTTCAACTCATGTGTAACATTGGAGACAAATTCAGATTTTAGGCGTGTGATCTCTGATTCATGGATCACTGCCCTGGCCAGAACGATAATCCCAATAAGCATAACAGCAAGAATTCCCAGAAAGAGAGCCAGGTAAAGCCGTTTTTCTCTCCCGGCCAGCTGTTCAATAGTTTTACCGCCCGTATCAAACAATGCTACCTTCCAGGCATGTAAAGAGTGTTTAAAGTTCTCTGCGACAAGGTATTGAGTTACCTGTTGTGTTTCTTTGCAGAATAACAGGCTATCTTTTTCATTCAGAATACCTACTGAAATATCTTTGCCGAGTTCAACAGTTGATAACACCCGGGGAAAGAGTTCAGTTAATATATATTTTTCGTCATATTGAAAGCCCAGGGCAATTATTTCAGACTTTTGGTGTGTTGGAGGTGGATGAAAGTAACCCAACTCTATGGCTGCATCAGGTTCAATCTGGAATAATTGATGCTTTATTTCAGAAGATAGGGTGGAATTGAGATCTGACCTGATCTCATTCAGGAGATACTTATTAATAATATCCATGAGCTTGATCGATTCAAGTAACTCTTCTTCCTTTATCTTCCATTCATCAAGTTTCTCTTTCTCAGCTTGGGTGAACTGATTTATCGATGCAATATCCAGGAGTTCCTGGGTGGCAGATCTCAGGTAATAGAGATACTCTCCTCCCGCCAGGTCCCATGGATTGTTGAGTAGCTGACGATACAACTCAAGCAGGTTTTTTTGGTAATCATCCATTGAGGCCAATGCCTGATAACCCCTGGAAATCTGATAGTATGCTACGGTTGAGGCCGGAACCTGTCCAATGGTTATGTCCTCATATTCGAAGCCGGTAAGTTTCTTGTATTCCAGGATGCCTTCTTTGAATTTCCCCTGTTTGAAATGGATGCGACCTATACGTGATTGGATCAAAGCATGATCCAAGGGTGAATTTGCCTCGGCCAAAGCCTTTTCATAGTTGGATAGGGCATCTGAATAATTACGACGTATGAACTCTGCCTCCTCTGCCCTGGAAAAACGGCTGGTAGATGGGGAGACTGATAAGCCCTGAGGGGCATCCGGATTTCTCAATCCCAGAGTAACAGAACTGTTAATCAATCCAGCATCTGGCGTTACAAGGAACAGGTTTTTGAAAGTCGGATTTAGTAATTCTAAGCTTTGCAGAAGGGATTGCTTGTTTGAATCGACATTCAGATTTATCAGTGTATCGATGGCACTGTTTCTGAAATTTGTCTCTTCCTGGAAGAGTTCGTTTTCCAGTTTATCCCTTACCAGATCTGCTGTTCCTCGATATTCTATTCTTTGGTTTTCAGCTTTGTCCTGGATCGATTTCAGGCTCAAGTAGCTGATTATGGCGCCTGGCAGGAATATTAATAAAATGGAAAGTGAAAGAAGCTTTATCCTTGGGGTGATATGTTTCAGAAATTCAAACACATACGAAATGTATGAACTCTATGAATGCAAGTCAATAAAGCACTTGTAAAACTTTGTAAAGTGTTCATACTTCATTACCAGGTCCGAGGGGAATACCTGTCAGCAACCTCCCTGTACCCGCTTCTTCTGGGGACGGGGGGCAATTTTTGGCAGCTCGGGAGCAGTCTGACTGCTGGTTTCCACATCGGCGCCTCCGCCCAGGGCCTGACCGGCACCTTTACGGAAGTTGTACCTGGCGATCTCCTCGTCTGGACTGGTGGATGCAGGTTTTTCAGGATTCATGATGGTTTCAACCCAGTAATTAAGTCCGCCCTGCAATACATAGTTATTCTTGTATCCCAGCTGGCGGGAGAGCATCCATGCCTGGTTGGCATTCACCGTGCTGTTGGAATAGAACACATTGTACCTGAGGTCCTGGTGGATATAGTCTTTCCACTGTTCTTCCAACAGGGAAGAGAGGGGAATGTTGATGGCCCCGGGAAGGTGAAACTTCTCATACTCATCCTCGTTTCGTACATCGATCAGCACCAGCGATGGATCCTTACTTATGATCATGTGCGCCACCTCATCTGGCGAAAAATATTGCATTCCGCTGTTCACATGCTCCAGCAGGTCCTTGGGGGAGAGCTTGTAGGGATGGGTGGTATCGGCAGGAACGGCTGCAAGTATCAGTCCCAGGGGGATGATAAACATGGCTAAATATAATCTTGGCTTCATAAATATGATATTTCTAAGTTTTTCTTATTCAATAATATAACTGGTTAACCAGGGAAATGTTCCCGGTCTTGCTAATACTCCTTCTGTGGAAATTTCTTTTCGGCCCATTCGCCTACCCAGAACATTCCAAGGGCTGCTACAATGATGCCCAGTACAACAATCCCGTCTTTCAGTCCCATTGCTTCGGAAAGGGTGGGGATTCCTTTGAAGGATCCTTTATAAAAATCTTCCAGCAGGGGATAGGCCTCTGCAAATAAAAATACTCCAAGGAACATTCCGCCAATGAAGAACATGGCGTCGATCTTCCCGATGGATGCAGCGCAGAAGCTGGTTCCCGGACAGAATCCTCCGGTAATAAAACCTGCCCCCATGATGGCACCACCGATGATGGTGGACCAGAGGTAGGTGGGATTGATGTAAACAAGGTCGAGGTCGATCCAGTTAAAGAGGCTCATGAAAAGCATTCCAAGCATGGCCACAATGGCAGCTGTAAAGAATACTTTTAGCACAACAGTGTCGTAACCGTAGAACATACCGGCCAGTTTCCGGCTGGAGGAGAATCCACTGCTCTCAAGCACGAAACCGAATCCAATGCCAATGATAAAGGCCAGAAAAAAGTTGGTGTTCTGTGATATTATTTCGTTAACGATTAAAGGTCCCATTTTCTTGATATAAAAAAGTTAAATCCAGTTCTTCCTGAAAAACCAAGCCAGCACAAAGGCGGTTCCGAATATAAATGCCATGGAGATAAAACCTCCAAGAGACATCACTGCCATGCCACTGAGTGCAGAGCCACTGGTGCAGCCCCTGCCCAATTGTGAACCGAATCCGAAGAGGATCCCTCCTATGACAGCAAAGATAATTCTCCGCCTGGATGTGATTTTTGGTGAGTGTTCCACTTTGAATTTCAGACGGTTAAATACGGCCCCTGATATAAAGGCACCCACAATAACCCCCAGCATCTGGAAGACCAGCCACGCTTTCATGGGACCCTCCGGGTGTGATTCATTGTACTCCTTGAAGAATGCTGTATTTTCTGCATGTCCGGGAGCCACTGTATTTACTGTGGCCACAATGGTGCTTTTGGCAGCTCCGCTGGCTCCCAGTCCCCTTCCTGAGATGAAGTTGGCAGCGAGCAGTACAATGCCCAGCAGTACACCTCCCAGATAGGGGTTAATGTACCTCATTTTTTTTGTTGGGTTTTCTGATTTACTCATTATCTGTTATTTATAATTTGCTATCAACTAATGACTTTCGACTTTCCACTTTCGACTTTCCACTTTCGACTAATACAGCCACCTGCTTTCCTGCCCTGCATAAGAGATCAGGAACCGTAGCATCAGGCTCCCGAAGAGGACAAGTGTAGCTGGAATTACTACCGGTATTTTAAATTTTTTCAGTTCCAGGACCTCCAGGAAGGCCGGTACGATCATTCCCAGGATCACCACAAAGATCCAGAAAGGCGCGGTCCAGGGTCCGCCGAGGAAGAGCTCCGCAGCATTGATCTGGACCTGGGTGCTGGCCAGGAATCCCATAAACATGTGGACAATCAGGAACAGTTCCACCACGATGATCCCGATATCGATCCTGGCAAACATGGTTCTCTCTTTGTGTTTCCTTGAAAGGAGCATAATGACGGCCGCTCCTGCCGAAAGTCCGGATGCCAGGAAAAGTGGCCCCAGGATCGAAGTGTTCCAGAGCGGCCTGGCATTGAAGGCCGAGAAGAGGATCCCGGTATATACCCCCAGGATGACGGAGGAGATGCCCATGACCCAGGCGATGGCCTTTTTCTGTTTGGTGAAGAATGCTTCCAGATCCTTCAGGATTTTGAACTTCCAGTCCCATTTGGGAAAGATTCTTTTGATGTGGATGGCCGACCAGATAAACGAGAGGGGGGTGACAAGCATCAGAACCCAGGCACCCCACGACATGGGCGATTCCAGGCGGATGGTGGTATATAACCTCCAGAAATAGAGCTTATGTTTCAGGTCGAGCAAAAGGGCAAACAGGCCCACGACCAGTATCCAGGGAACAATGTGGGGGGCGATTCTTACCGCAGCCTTATACTTATTTTCTTTACCCATGAGGGTGAAGAACGCAGCAAAAAACAGGATCCCTGCCGCCAGTCCCCCGAGAAAAAGATAGAGGGGAATCTGCCAGTGCCAGATATGCAGGTGTGGATCAATCAGATAGTTGTTGCGTCCGCTTACAATGATCTCTTCTCTCATGGCATTCTAAATTAAATAATAGACCTGTGGACCCGTCCCGGCTTCCGGTATCAGGGTCTTATATTTTCTTACTTTCAGGATTTCAGAAACCGGACTGTTGGGATCGTCCAGGTCGCCAAAGTACATGCACTTTGTGGGGCAGGCTGACACGCAGGCAGGCTCCAGTCCTTTTTTGATTCTGTGGATGCAGAAGGTGCATTTATCCACATATCCGTCAGGGTGAGGGTATCTTGCATCGTAAGGACATGAAGTAATGCATGCACCGCAGCCAATGCATTCATTGGGGGTCACCAGCACGATTCCTCCGTCCTCATAGTGACTGGCACCGGTGGGACAGCAACGAACACAGGGAGAGTTGTCACAATGGTTACAGCGCTCCGACCGGATCTCAATCTCCAGCTGTGGATAGGTGCCGTCGGTTACCTCAACCACCCAGTCGCGGCAATAGCCGATGGGTACGTTGTTCTCGGTCTGACAGGCCACCACGCAGTCGCTGCAGCCCACACACTTTTTGGTATCTATGGCCATTGCGTATCTCATGATGCAGCCTCCTCTTCTTTAGGTTCAAACTTGAAGGTGACAAAGTTCCCCCTCATTGCTGTGCCGCCCATGATGGGATCCAAATGCACTTTTGTAATCAGTTCCGAGTCGCTTGCTCCTTTGCCATAGGCCCGGGAGAGTTTCTTATTGGTATGTCCGAATCCGTGGACCATATAGACACTATCCCACCGAATCCTTTCGGTTACTCTTGCCCGGATGGGAAATGAGGAACGGATACCGTCCTGGTTCTCGAGCCAGATGTACTGTCCGTTCTCAATGCCCCACTCCCCGGCTACCTTTGGGTTGATCCAGGCGGTATTCTCCTCCATCAGGTCTTTCAGCAGGGCATTGTTTGCCGTTCGGCCAAAGGTGTGGGAGGGCGCCCGCCCGTAATTGAGCCGGTAGAATCCAGGAGGTGGTTCCTCGTGGGCGGTGTACTTTGGCATGGGATCAAAACCCTCAGCTGCCAGCGCGGTGCTGTAGAGTTCAATTTTTCCGGTGTTGGTATAAAACTCCATATCCTGGTCTTTCTGGAAGTACAGATCGTCGTAAGTGCGATCGAAGGTTTTTACCCCGATCCTTTGCATCTCCTCAAGGGAGCTGCCCACCTGCTTCAGCTGCCAGTCGAGCATCTCTTCGATGGTGTTCCAGCTGAAGTATTCGCCCAGTCCCAATCGATTGGCCAGCTCTTTGGCCATCCAGTAGGCTGGTTTGGTATTGTACATGGGTTCGGCTGCCGGCATTCTTAAAGCGATGGCCGGTTTCCGGTGGGTACTATCCCTGATGGTGTCGTACCGCTCCAGGTAGGTACATTCGGGCAGCACCACGTCGGCCCAACCGGTGATGGCCATAGGCATGGTATCTATTACCACCATCAGCTCGAGTTCCTGGATGGCTTGCAGAGTCTTTTCTGTATCGGGAATGGTCTTGATCAGGTTGGTCCCGTTGACGATCCAGGCTTTAAAATTGCATGCTTTACTTAGGGTGGGAATGGTGGCATCACAGATCCCCGAAGCCAGGGTCTCATAGGCCAGGTTGTATTGATCGGGATATGCATCTTTCCAGGTGCGGCCTGGAACCGGATAGGGCGGGTGTGGCCATGAGGGAATCGAAACTTTTTCCGGATTGTAAAATCCTCCACGCCTTCCCCAGGAGCCCAGCAAAGCATTCAGAATGGCCATGGCCCGGCTACGCTGAGTGTCATCTCCATACCATACCACATGTCGGCCAGGGTGGATGATCACTGCAGGTGCGGCATTGGCCATCTCTTTGGCCGATTTGCGGATCAGGTCGGGTTCCAGAGTTGTAATCCCATAGGCCCATTCCGGGGTCATGTGCTGAACATGGGCCTTGAGCTGATCAAAACCGTAGGTGTATTTTTCCACGTACTCCTTATCATACCACTCTTCGTTGATAATTACGTGGATCCAGGCCATCAGCAAGGCTATATCAGTGGCCGGCTTGATGGGGAGCCAGTATTTTGATTTGCTTGCTGCAATACTGTAACGGGGATCGACAGTGATGATGGATGCACCTTTATCGATGGCATCGGACATCTCCTGTACCTGTCCGTTGTGCATGTTCTCACCCAGGTGGGAGCCGATCAGTACCAGACATTTTGTATCCCTGATATCGGTTCTTTCGGGACTTCCCACTCCCTCCCCGAAGGTCATATGGTAGGCCACCTCGCGGGGCCCCCGACACTGGGCATAGGAGGGAGCTGCAATACTCGCTGAACCAAATGCTTTCAAGAGGTTACCAAAATATTTTCCTCCCGAGCCGTGGGTGAGCAGAGCTGTGCATTCCGGACCGTGCTCTTCAGCAATCCCTTTAATTTTTTCAGCAATGTAATCCAGTGCCTCTTCCCAGCTGGCCTCCCTGAATACCTGCTTCCCTCTCTCCTCGGTTCTGATCAGAGGTGTTTTCAGTCTGTCCTCATCGTAATACATACCGGGTCCACCTGTTCCGCGGGGACAGAACCGGCCGTTGCTGTGCTGGTCCTCATCGTTTCCGATCACCTTCCAGATCTTGCCCTCTTCGTTCTTGTAGACCCAGCCTGCACATTTCCAGAAGCAGATTTCGCAATAGGTGGGCGTCCGTGTGGTATCCACACTCAGTTCAGATCCCTGGGGAGGTGAAGAGGCCAGGTTCTTATATACACCTAACCCGGAGGCGCTTATTGCCAGTCCTCCTGCTCCCAACCCGGATATCCGTATAAAATCTCTTCTGCTTCTCATCGCATGCTCCTTTTGGTGGCTTGTAACAACAATACTTAAATGCGTTCGCAAAAGTACTTTTTATATATCTAAAAACATAGATATGTAAATGTATCGATATTGCGTAAACATCACTATATCAGCAATATGAATTTATTCAGAATAAGGCTAAATTATTTTCGAAGATGTTTTTGATAGCACTGCAACCACAACTCAGCTTCAAGGATCATTTTTGAAAAGGCGTAAAACGGTTTCCTGAGAAAGGTGGATAGGTTGGCCGAACGGTCGAGCATGGCTGGCAAAGAATTAAATGACAGGGAGAGAGCTGCATAGGCATTACCAAATCCAATGCCCAGCAGGTAGCGTGTTACCCGGGGGTTCCTGATCTCTACAGAGAGGCCAGAGAATGCAGAGACGATCAATACGGCACGCAGACTCATCTCCAGTCCCACCAGGAATCCATTAGCAAACCTAAAATCGCTTCCCTCGGGCGGATGCCAGAAGAAACCGGCCAGGAG
>JAGLPR010000309.1 GCA_023137255.1 Bacteroidales bacterium
CTTTTATAGTAGATCAGTAGAAATCCCAGGTAAATTCCGGCAGGTACCAGGGAGGGGAGTTGAAGTCCGAAACGGTTGATTAGTACCAGGAGCAACGGGATCATGGTCATGTGGATAAAAAGCAGAACGATCCGAAAAGGCTGATTCGGGTCTGTATCCAGCCAGGAGGATGCAAAAGGATCGGTGGGCCGGGGGAGAGGAGCACCGGTTTCCCTCCTGTGCATGGCCTGCTTCCCCATAAATGTTCCTGTCAGCGCTGCAATGGCCCCCACAAGGATGTAGACAATGAAGATCCAGACAATAAGGTCCCTGGGGCTTGCCTCTTCCAGGCCCAGCTCCTTTTGAATAAAACGGAACAGGTTCACATAGATGTTGACCAGGTCGGTTCCGTAGAGGATAAACAGGCTGGCAAGCTTATGCAGGATGGTGCTGAGCAGAGCAGAGATACCTGCCAGGATATAAGCGATCATGTGGCGGCCCACAAGAAACAACACCAGGTCCATAAACAATGCTTCCATCATGATTCCGGTCATGGGACCCAGGATTACCGCACTGGGCGATAAGGATTTCATCAATCCGCAGATCAGTCCGGCCCTCCAGATCAGTCCGGGTTCGTTCCATACCTGCAGGAAGGAGATCATCAGGATGACCGAAAAAGTGGCAAGGATGGTGCCTGAAAATGGGATGTGCAGGTTATGAAGCAGGCTTCCCACAATGATCTCAAAACTGGCCCACAGTCCACCGGCCACTGCCGCTTTAAGCCATATGGGATTCAACTCACTTTTCATCCTGTCTCACTCCTGTGCCGGGCGGGATTCTCGACAGGTCCTCTTCCCTGTTTATGTTCAGGAAAAGATCGGGATGCCAGCACTCCAGCTGTTCGGTGATCTTTATGCTCCTGCTCCGGGTTCGCGGGAGGATGCGGTGTACAGCATATACCCCCTGTTCTATCAATTCTTTCAGAACTTCTGTAACGCTTTTCCTGTAGAGACCACATAGCGGTTCAGGCCTTCCATCCGCAAGTGCCGGCAGCAAAACTTCCTCATCTTTCCACTCACTGATCAGGTACCTGAACAACGATTGGGTCACCATGGGCATGTCGTAGGAGAGCACCAGGTTCAGGTCGTTGGAGGATTGCCGGAGAGAGCTGTAAATGCCTCCCATGGGACCGATCCCTTCGATTTCGTCGCAAATGGTTCTATGGCTGACAAGAAAGTTGCTTTCATTACAGGTACTGATTAGAATCTCATCACAAACAGCTTCCAGAACAGCCAGTGGATATTGATATAGATAACCATAAGCGAGACGGATGTTTCCCTTTTCCCGCCCCATTCTCTGGCTCATCCCTCCTGCCAGAAGAATCCCGGTCATTTTTATTTTTGATTCGGTCATTAATGTTCCTGAAAAGGGATGCAATGTAGCAATGATTATCCTAAATTAGGGAACACAATTTTAAACCCTTCATCATGGTAAAAACAGTTCAACTGAAAAGAGACAAGGTGAAAACCAACTATTCCGGCGATAAGCAATATGATCTGGTAATCATCGGTTCGGGCCTTAGCGGCCTCTCCTCCGGATTGATGTGGCAGCAAAACACTGAAGGCAAACGCACGCTGATCATTGAGAAGAACAGTTATCCGGGCGGTTACAGCACAGCTTATGAGCGTGACGGGTATGTGTTTGAGACAACCCAGCTGTTCCCCGACATAGTGGATATCCTGGAGTACCTTGAGATTGACATTAATCTGAAGCAGTATGAGGGAAACTTTATGCGCCGGCTGGTGGTGGAGGGCGACCAGGTAGATGAGTATAAGATCCCTACCGGAGCTGAAAATTTTAAAGATTACCTGGTGGCTACTTTTCCGGATGATGCAGATAAGATCAGGTCGTTGATGGACTATTCGGTGGATATGTTCAAACAGGTCAGGAAGTTGAAGGCCAATGCGACCCTGAAGGATAAATTGAAGATCCCGTTCCAGGCCCCCAAGGTGGTAGCCAATCTGAACCGCACCTATGCAGGATTGCTGGATAAATTCGGGATTACCAATCCAAAATTGAGGGAAGTGATGGAGACCTTTACCTCCTTTTCCGGCGTTCCTTCCGACAGGGCTTCATCCATTATGGCTACCGGTGCCATGCTTTCTTCCATGACTCGCTGTTTCAGGCCGTATGGTTTCTTCGACGAGTTTCCGGCAAAGATGTCCCAGCTATTCCAGGAACGGGGCGGTGAGATGCGATTTGATGCCGAGGTGGAAAAGATCATCGTTGAGAATGGGGAGGCCAAAGGAGTCAGGGTGAAAGGAGATGAGGAGATCATCAGGGCCGGAACCATTATTACAACGGTCGACCCTATGCTGGCCATGCGAAAGCTGGTGGGTGACGAACATCTGCCTGCCAGTTATGTGGAGAAACTTAAGAACACTATTATGTCGGTCTCTTCACTTAATGTGGCACTTGG
>JAGLPR010000031.1 GCA_023137255.1 Bacteroidales bacterium
CCCGATGGTGTTAGGGAGAATGGAGGAGATATGCGGGACGTACTCCAGGAGCGGTACCGGGCCCTGATCCGGAGTGCCGGGTGGGATTGCTCCACTGTTGATGGGGTGGGTGAGCAGCGTTTGATAAATGCAATTCGTTTGATCGATAATAAAATAGGAAATGATAAGAGCTGAGAAATTCCACGCCAAGACCCTCAAGGGACTTGAGCCGCTGCTGGCCGAAGAGCTGAATTCACTGGGAGCAGAAAAGACCGAGGTGGTCAACCGGGGAGTTACCTTCTATGGTGGCAGGGCACTGCTCTACCGGGTGAACCTGGCATCAAGACTTGCACTCAGAGTACTGCTTCCTGTTCTGCGGTTCGAGGCCACTGACTCAGATACTCTCTACCGGAAAGTCAAACGATTTGACTGGTCCCTGTACCTGGATAACCGGATGACTTTTGCCATTGACTCGGTGGTACACTCTCCTTTCTTCAATAACAGCCACTATGTTTCCCAGAAGGTGAAAGATGCTATCGCCGACCGTTTCAGGGAGATCACCAGTCTGAGGCCTTCCGTCAAACGTGAACAGCCTGATCTGCTGATCAATGTGCATATTTCAGGTAAGTGGGTGACCCTCTCCCTGGATAGTTCCGGAGGATCGCTGCACAGGCGCGGTTACAGATCCGGAAATTTTGAAGCACCATTAAATGAGGTGCTGGCGGCCGGTATGGTGATGATTTCGGGATGGGATGGCTTAACACCTTTTCTTGATCCAATGTGTGGCTCAGGAACACTGGCCATTGAGGCTGCCCTGATGGCGGGAGGAATTCCTCCGGGGATCTTCAAAAAGCAGTATGGATTTGAGAACTGGAAGGATTTTGACAGGGAACTGATGGAACATGTGGCGCATAATCTCACTACTGAAAAAGAGGTGGAAGTGCCCATCGTTGCTCGTGATAAGGATCCCATGGCGGTTGAGATTGTCCGTCAACAGGTAAAGCAACTGGATCTGCAGCATGTAGTTACTGTGGAACAGGGGGATTTTATTGAAGCGAAAGGTGAGGAAGGGGTCACGCTTATCATGAATCCACCCTACGGGGAGCGTCTTAAACATGATGATTTAGAATCACTTTACGGCGATATAGGAACCACCTTAAAACACAGGTTCCCGGGTTCAGATGCCTGGATTTTATCGTCCAGCAAGAAGGCCCTGGGCCGAGTGGGTCTAAAACCTGCCTCCAAACGAATCCTTTTTAACGGGGCCCTTGAATGTTCCTATGTGAATTATAAGACCTTCAAAGGCAATTGGAAGGATCATAAAGCCAGTGAGAATAAGGGATAGCACGCTGAGTGGTATGTGCAGGATGTTAAAAAAAAATAGGGTTTTGAGGCATTTCGTTACCAGAACACTGTTTTTTTATCTATATTAGTTAACGAAACTTTTTTTTTATATTTGCTGATCAAACCAGCAAATTGCTGTCAATAAAAAGAAGCCTAAATGAGCTTTGATATCAACGAGTATTACTCCAGGCTAAATGGTGGAGATGTTTTAATGGCCTTTAAAGGGAGTATCACTAGTGAGCTTATCAGTAATGTACTAGAGGTGGTTGAGTCCAGGTTGGATGAGTACGACGAAAGCTCGAAAATTCGTAAGAAAGTTTACAATGTTCTGGTGGAAAGCCTCCAGAATCTTTATCACCATATCGAAGTTCTGCCCGACGTGATGCAGAAGGAGTATGATGAAAAATTCGGAATTCTTGTGGTTTGCCGGCTGGATGATAGGTATAGGATTTCAACTGGAAATTTCATTACTCAGGATAAAGTAGATGTGCTCAGGAAAAAGATTGACAAGATCAATACCATGAGCAGGGAGGAGTTGAAGGATATGTATAAATTTATCCTGAATCACCAGAGGCTTTCTGAGAAGGGAGGCGGGGGTCTTGGTCTTGTGGATATCGCCCGCAAAACAGGAAACCAGCTGGAATATACATTTGAAAGATATGATGATATATACTATTTTTTCAATCTCGATGTATACATCAATTTAGCTAAGTGATAATAACTGATAACTGACTTAATATGGAAGCACTTTCGATTGAGGGAACTGCAAAAACACCCAGCGTTAAATTTGACGGACATGAGGGTGTTATAGAAATTAAAGGAAGATCAATACCAGAGAACTCAATCGAGTTTTATAAGCCGCTGGTTGAGTGGTTGGAAGAGTACAGCAGTACTCCCATGGACCTTACTCAGGTGAATGTACAACTGGAGTATTTTAATACCAGCTCGTCAAAGTGTATTCTCGATGTATTCAAGAAGCTGGAGGCCATTCACAAAGGCAAAAGCGAGGTAATCATTAACTGGTATTACGAGGAGGATGATGAAGACATGCTTGAAGCCGGTGAAGATTATGAGTCCATCATCAGGGTTCCCTTCAAGATGATTGAAATTGTAGAATAGCAGGCTCCCGTCATAATAAAAAAGGGTTAACGTCAGCAGACGCTAACCCTTTCTTAGTTCAAAGCTGAAAGTCGAAAGTTAAAAGTCAATAGCCTTTCCGGGAGGAGGGGCGCTCCATCAGGTCAAGAAATTTCTTGAGTACCCTGAAGTAAAGCAAAACGTATAGGCCGAGTGTCATCAGCCAAATAACCATTACATTGACCCAGATGGTGAGAACAAAGGCTCCTGCGATCATTTTCCGCGGTGCATAGAAATGTGCCTTGATGAATTTTTTGGTGGGATCCAGGTAGATGGGGTCCTTTTTCTGGATCATATCCCCCTTGTATTCTGTGAAGTAGTCAACTGTTTTTTTGTTGGTCACAAACTCCTCCAGGGTGTTGTTGGTGTGTCTTCTCTCCAGCTCCTGAAGTTCCTCCAGATCAAACGATCGTTTAATTTCCTCTACTTTAGTAAACGCAATCTTGAAAGTGGCCGAATAGAAATCCTTCAGAGCCTGCAGGTACTCTCTGGTGTACTCCAGGGTCTCCCTGTTCACAGATCCGGGTACAAGCTGATCCACATATTTCATTGAATAGGTAGGGGTTTCGCTGTAATAGGTATGCATGATCAACCGCTCCTGGTATTCATCTTTGATCTCTGTCCGCAGCGACCCCAGGTTGTATTTGATCAAAGCAGTCTCTTCAGGGTTGTCCAGGTTCCGATCAATGAATGTAAGCTTGTTCAATAACTCCTTTACATGGAAGTTGGCCTTCAGGTTTGCATTGCTCTTTAATTTGTTCCACTCATAAAAATGTTTCTGGTAATCATTGTTCATGTACTGGTAGGTCGCCAGCGCTTCATAGGCCCAGCGGGCAGTAATGATCTCACCATAAAACGGGATTCGCTTGGGGGAAGAGATCTGCGGATTAAGATTTTCAAACTTAACAAGGATTCCGCTTAAAAGCATCTGTGGTATGACAAGGAACGGAATCAGGATGTATATGGTCACCACAGTCTTAAAACTGTCTGAAATAAGAAGTCCCATCACATTGGCCATGGCCCACGATGAAAAGAGTACCAGCCAGAACTCAAAATACATGCCGTGGATGCCCATTACACTGTTGCCAATGATCACGAAGGTAAGAGCCTGGATGGCTGACAACATGAACTGCACGGCTACCTTTGAGAGGAGATATCCCGACCAGCTCAGGTTCAGAAAAGCTTCCCGCTTCAGGATTTTCCGGTCCTTGATAATCTCCTCGGCACTGACTGTAAGTCCCATGAAGATGGCCACAATCACTGACATTAAGATATATACCGGCATGTTGCTGTTTTCCAGTAGGGTATACTTGAATTCATTGGACACATCAGAATCGAAATAGCGGACGATGAAGGCAAGAAGGAAGGCCAGCAGGGGAGCTTCAAGGAAATTGATGACCAGGTACTGAGTGTCACTCAGTTTTTTCAGGATGTCACGTTTAATAAAGACCCCGAACTGTTTTACTTTCCCTGGAATCCTGAACGATATTTCAGGCAGCTCCTCCTTGGAGGCATGCTCTTTCTTCGCCTCCCTGTACTGCTCTCTGAAATGTTCACTCCACTCTTTGGGAGAGATTCTGCGGGTATGGGTGAGTTGCCCGAACTCATCAAGGACACTGGTTTCTACAATATTGAACACCTGCTCTGGATTCACATTTCCACAGGTGGGGCACTCGCTTTCGTTCCAGTCAGCTGCCTGTACCTTCGATTTAAAGTACATGATTGAATCGATGGGATTCCCGTTATAGATCAGGAAACCTCCGGTATCGAGAATCAGCAGCCTGTCGAACATTTTGAATATGTCTGAGGAGGGCTGGTGTATCACCACAAATACCAGTTTGCCCTTAAAGGTGAGTTCCTTGAGCAGGTCCAGGATATTTTCGCTGTCGCGGCTCGACAATCCCGAAGTGGGTTCATCCAGGAAAAGGACAGCTGGCTCACGGATCAGTTCAAGGGCGATGTTCAGCCTCTTCCTCTGTCCTCCGCTGATCTTCTTATTCAGGGGTGATCCCACCTGTATTTTCCTGATTTCGAACAGTCCCAGGTTTTTCAGCACCTGATGGACGGTATCCACCAGTTGATCCTCTGTATAGTTGTCAAAACAGAGTTTCGCATTGTAGTAGAGGTTCTGATAGACCGAAAGCTCCTCAATCAACAGGTCATCCTGGGAGACAAATCCGATGATTCCCTCAATGCTTGGATCGCCACTATGAATATCAATGTCGTTGATAAGCACCTTTCCTTCAGTGGGTGCACTGGCTCCGTTCAGTACATTCAGGAGTGTGGATTTCCCGGCACCACTTGCACCCATGATACCCACCAGGCGTCCCGACTGCTCGGTAAATCCCACATTGTGCAGACCGATAGTTCCGTTCTTAAACTGGTAGGTGATGTGACTGGCCTCAAATATAATCCTGGACTTGACCAGGTCACCCACAAAAAGTGATACAACATCGCTGTAATAGACAGGTGCAATTTGCTGGTTTCGTAGCGATGACCCGGTAGTCAGGGGATATGTTTTGTAGGGCTCCAGCAGCTGTCCGTTCATATATAGTTCGGCCTGTCCCGCATACTTCACAAAATAGAGATTGGTCGAATGGATATGGATGAAACGGATCTTTCCCAGCAGGTTCTCCCTGAAAATGTGTTTGATGTTTTTACCGGTCGGCTTTTCCCTGTTTCCATCCACCACCAGGTATCTGGATTGGTCCTCCAGTTCACCATCTGATAAAACAAAATTCCTGGTTAACTGGAAATCTTCATCCGGAACATTGAATGTATCAGCTACGGTTGAGATGAACTCCATCTCCTGCTCAGTGACTTCCTGGTTTTCCGATTTGATGAATTCAAGCAGTTGGAACACTACCACAATTTTCTGTGATTGTGCAAGTTCTTCGTTGATGACAGTACAAATTTTCAGAACTCTTACCGAGCGCCTGGAGAGAAGTCTCTCCTTCTTGGTTACCTTGGCATCCTCTTCCATGACCTGTCTGAAATAACCGTCAAAAACATCCAGGTAAACGGCCACCAGTTCCTGGTTGAGCTGCCTGTTGAGAAACGATTCAACCACCAGCCGCCGCTCTGATGCATCGCTCTCTGGGCGGGAGATGATGGCGAAGAGTTGCATTAATGCCTTCAGGATCTCTTCACTCATAGTAGGGGAATATTAACCAATCATCCCGAAGATAGTGATTATATGAATACGATTGCCCTGCTTAGAACCAGAGGTAAATCATAAGAAACAGGAGGGGGAGCAGGATTCCGATGATGGTGAGGATGCCTCCCCGCCCGGTAATTCCTTTCCAGCCCTTTACCAGGAACAATCCCGATATGGCGATCAGAATCAGCCCAAAAGCATAAAGGTCTGAGAACCAGGTCCAGAGTTTTTTAGGCTTGTTGTAATGGAGGTAATTCATTTCGCTAAATACAGGCCGGTTACGCACCTTGGTGGTTTGAATGCGCCCGGACGGCAGGTCAACCGTAATATGACCTCCCTTCAGGTAGATCATCAGGTGATCGTTGTTGGGAAAATAGTACTGCTTGAAATTTTCTTTTTCCCCTGTGATCTCCAGAATACTCTCTATGGTGCTGCGGTCCACCGAAGACTTTTGGAGTGCATCAGGGTAGTGGGTGGTTGTGGATCGGGTGATAAGGCCCGGGTCCCAGTGACGGGCCGCATGATGGTTCAGGGCAATGCCCGAAACGCCATATACGATGGTCATTCCAAAAAACAGGAATCCCAGTTCCCGGTGAATCCACCGGTTCCACTTGCGCCAGTTCATAAAATCTAAGGAGTGACCTCTTTGAAGTCGATGGCCTCAACAAAGTATTCTGCCTTTTCGGCTTCGCTGTGTGACATCTCTTCTTCATGATGCTCTTTGGACTCATGGTCTTCCACGTGCTCTTCAACTTCTGTGGGATTCAGTACCCTGAATACTCCCTTAATGGCAACAGTTGAGCCTTCCATCTCCACCTTAAATTCATCGATCTCTCCTCCGGGAACGATCCTCATCTGGGTTTCGCCATCATCTGCCACGATAAAACACTTTTGTCCCCCGTGTCGGCAAACGTGGGTGACCATGCCTGAAACGGCTACCTCTTTGCCATCAAAATCGTCAGGTGAGGCCAGCAACTCCTGAATGGTGGCTGAAACTATTTGTTCTACCTCGGTCGACTCTGATGAGGTGTTTTTCTCTTTGCTTGCCTGATTGCATGAAACTGCCAGGAATGCTATTAGTACCAGAAATACTGCTTTTTGCATATCAATTGTTTTGATTTGATTGCCAAAAATAAGGATATTATTGATTGAAGCTCTTTAGACAGGGATCAAGTTCATCATAAATCTCAAATACATGGTGCAATTGAAGCAATTTGAACAGCTCCATTACATCGGTATTCACATTGCATATCTTAAACTGGCCATAATTGTTGTTTGCGGCTTTCATGGCTGAAAGAAATACACCAAATCCTGAGCTGTCAATAAAGGTGATTCCCTCCAGGTCGAACACAAGACTTGTATTCGGTTTATTAAAAAACTCCAGCAATGCCTCTTTTACAGGCTCCGCGATCAGTGCATTCAGACGGTGGGAGTCCTTGAGCTTCACAACCAGGATGTCATTGATATTTGTAGTTTCAAGCATATTCCAGGGCTTTTAATAGGTGTCTTCCAGTTCTACGAGAGCCAGCTGACTCTGTTCCAGGAATTCGTTAATCATGGACTCATACTGATCCACATTATTCCCGGCCTGGGCCAGGATTTCGAGTTCCTTTAAAAGTTCTGCCACCTGTGACATTCCCATTACAGCGACTGACGACTTTGCTTTGTGCGCTAATTTGGAAAGGTCATCATACTTCTTATTGTGAAGCAATTCGGGCATGATTGCTTTGTACTCGTCAATTTGATCACGAAACAGCTCGATCATCTCCCGAATGAATTTGGAGTCGCCCCCTGACATGGTTTTAAGATAATTCAGGTCTGAAATCATGGTGGCACTTTGCAAGGTTGAAAACTACTTTAGATCACTAAAAATATTTATTTTATTTTTAGAAAGAAAACCAATCAGACTATTTATTCCCGTTTGACAGAAGATGAAACGAATTTTTTTACTCATTCTTATAGGATTTAGTGCATTACAGTTTGTTTGTGGTCAGCTTTCATTTACTGAGAGGAGATTGCGCGACAAGGCTTATAATGAAGGGATTGCTTATCTACAGCAAGACCAGTATGAGCTGGCCGCTGCAAGTTTTACCCATTGTATTGACCTGGATTCCACTTTTGCGGCCGCCTGGTTGCAGCGGGGAAGAATTTTTATTGAATGGGGGGCCATTGATGATGCCATGACCGACCTTGATGCGGCTTTAAGCTATGATTCCGGGATGGGGGAGGCCTATTTTTATAAAGGATATGTCCTGTATGGTACCGATACCACCGGTTTGGACAGGAGTTTATTTGATCTGGCAATTTCCCAAGGATTTACCGATCCCTGGGCCTACTATCTCAGGGGGATTACCGCGATCAGGGACGGCATGGATGAGGCGGCCATGGACGACTTCAGCAGCGCCATAGGATTAAAGGAAGACTTTGCACCCGCCTACCACGAACGAGCCGGGATCAAACGGAGAATGGGTGATCTCCAGGGATCTCATTTCGACTACCAGCGGGCTGTTGCGTTTCAGCCCGATTTTGCCCTGGCCTATAATAACATGGGATCAGTGAAGATCCTGATGGGTGATTATATGGGAGCCATTGCGAATTATTCAAAAGCGCTTGAGCTTGACCCCGGCCTGTTTATTGCTCTGAATAACAGGGGATATGCACGATACTACACCGACGATACCGAGGGTGCCTTGCAGGATTTCAACGCGGCCATTACCAACAGTGGTCAGTTTGCATATGCACATCTCAACAAGGCTTCCCTGCTTGCCGGACAGGGGCAACTGGCACCGGCACTCAGTATACTGGACGGGACACTGGAGGAGCATCCGGATGAAGCGGTGCTCTACCTGAACAGGGGACTAATACGTGAGTTGCTGGGCGATCCTGAGGGTGCCTGTACTGACTGGAACAGGGCAAAGGCACTGGGTGCCGAAGAAGCCGCTGAATACTTAAAAGAATGTGGTCGCTGACATGAAAGGCATGGTAAGGAAATGGTATGCTACGGGCTTGTTGTTGTTCATCCTTCAGGGACTTTTATGGTCCCAGGAAGATGTTAAGATAGCCAGGGGATCCTTTAAGACGGGGATCGATACCGGTTTTAAAGAGGCGTGGGAGAGTGTGAAGGATGGTGACAGGAACTTTAGTGATGGAAAGGGCACCTACGACCTGGCAAGGGATCATTACCTCTATGCCCATCAGTACAATCCCGGGCATGCCAGCCTCAATTACAAGCTTGGTGTCTGTTATCTCTATACCGATAATAAATACGAAGCGATAAATTATCTTCTAGGGGCCTATACCATCGACCCGCAGGTGAGTGGCGACATTCACCTGATGCTGGGAGCAGCGTATCAGCTTGTGCTGGAGTTTGACAAAGCCATCGAGCATTACAAGTTGCACAGCCAGGTACTTGATCCTGGGGAGAAGGAAGCTTATGCACCTGTGTTGACAAAGCGACTGGCTGAGTGTCAGAATGGAAGGGATTATTCAAAGAATCCTCAGCGTGTGGTCATACGTAACCTGGGAGAAGCAGTAAACTCGAAGTACGACGATTATAATCCGGTTTTTGCTTTTGGTGACAGCGCCCTGTTCTTTACCTCTCGCCGTCCCTTCGAGAAATCGAAGCGGAACAACATCGATAATAAATACAATGAGGATATCTACAGCTCCTCCCTGAAGGAGGGCCTCTTTAAGGAAGCAGTCAGGCTGCCCGAGCCCTTCAATTCGGACAAGAATGATGCTGTGGTGGGTGTAGCTGCCAATGGCAATGCATTGATCCTGTACCGGGGGAATATTGAGGGAGGAGACATTCAGACCTCTTCCTATCTGTCTGAAAAGGAGAAGTGGACCCGGCCCAAAAGTATCACGGGAAGACTTACCAGCAAAGATGGTGAAACATCGGCCTTCATCTCTCCCGATGGAAGCGAGATTTTCTATGTATCGAGGAACAGGGAGCTAAGCCTGGGGGGGAAAGATATTCTCTATTCCAGAATGGACAATAAAGGGAAGTGGGGCAAGCCGGTCAATCTCGGTTCAACAATAAATTCACCTTACGATGAAGAGGGGGTATTTATTACGCCCGACGGCAGGTACCTCTATTTTGCTTCCAGGGGACACAACAGCATGGGCGGGTTCGATATCTTCCGTTCGGAAAGGAATGGAGGTGGTGGCTGGTCCATGCCGGAAAACCTGGGTTATCCCATCAATACCCCGGACGATGAGGTATTCTATATCACCGACAGGAGTGGTAATTCCGGATATTATTCAGCCATCAGGGAGGGAGGGTTCGGAGCCAAGGATATCTTTAAGGTGGTCTATCTAGGATCGGAGAAGGAGCTGGTTTTCAGGACAAAGGATCAACTTTTGGCCGGACCTGGGGACGGAAAGACAGGGTTTCTGACCAAGCCGGAACCGATGAGCCTGGATACCACGCTGATACTCACCGGCCATGTCCTGGATACTGTTGGTCAGATTGAACCCATTGTGGCAAAAATGGCCTTTTTTGATCCTGCCACAGGAAAAAGAAAGGCGTTTGTGATCTCTGATACTCTTGGGACCTATACAGCCAGGCTTCCTGAACCCAAGACCTATGCAGTGGAGATCAATGCTGCCGGGTACCTCTATTTTCTCGACATCGTCGATTTCACCTCAGCGACGGGAGATGAAAAACTACGTCGCGATTTTTACCTCAAAGAGGTTGAGGTGGGAACCAAAGTGGTGCTCGATAATATCTTTTTTCAAACAGGCAAAGCGGTTCTCCGGCCCGAGTCCAACGATGCCCTCGATCAGGTGTTCAGGTTCCTGGAAAACAACCCCACCATGAAGCTGGAGATTTCGGGACATACCGACAATACCGGGTCACTGCGTATTAACCAGCGATTGTCGCGGGACAGGGCCCGTGCGGTGGTCGATTACCTGGTAAACCGGGGCATTTCACAGGAGATGTTGGTCTCCAGGGGATATGCTGATACTCAGCCCGTTGCTCCGAATAATACCGTAGCAGGCAGGGAACAGAACCGGCGTGTTGAGTTTAAAGTAATTTCCAAGTAGATCCTGTTATTTAACAATTTCTTTCCTGAAGGAAAGTGTTACTTTTGTCCGTATGAAACAAACCGTTTTTTACGACCAGCATCTGTCGCATGGAGCGAAGATGGTGCCTTTTGCCGGCTATCAGATGCCGGTAGAATATGCGGGTGTCCGTCAAGAGCATCAAAATGTAAGAGAGAATGTGGGAGTGTTCGATGTATCTCACATGGGCGAAATCTGGATCAAGGGACCTGAGGCCTTCAACCTGGTTCAGAGAATCACATCCAATGATGTTGCCCTGATCGGTCCGGGAAGGATCCAGTATACCTGTTTTCCCAACGAGCGTGGAGGGATTGTGGACGATCTGCTGGTCTATGCCTATGACAAGGAGAAGTACCTGCTGGTGGTCAATGCTTCCAATGTGGAGAAGGACTATAACTGGATTGTCCGGCAAAACGGAGAAGGGGCTGTGGTGGAGAATGTTTCAGGCCGGATCTCCCAACTGGCCATTCAGGGTCCCAAAGCAGCAACTCTGTTGCAGAGAATCACCGAGGTAGATCTTTCGGCGATACCATATTACCATTTTGTTACCGGCGAACTGGCTGGAGTCGGGGAGGTGATTATCAGCAATTCGGGTTATACCGGCGCGGGTGGTTTTGAACTCTATATGTTCAATGAGGATGGCCCGAAGGTATGGGATGGCCTGTTTGAAGAGGGAGAGGAATTTGGACTGCAGCCTGCGGGTCTGGCAGCCAGAGATACACTCAGGCTGGAGATGGGATTCTGCCTCTATGGGAACGATATTAACGATTCCACCTCTCCACTGGAGGCGGGACTGGGTTGGATCACCAAATTCAGTGAAGGAAATAATTTTGTACACCGTCCAGAACTCGAAGAACAAAAAACGGGGGGGGTGACAAAACGACTGGTTGGTTTTGAACTACTTGAACGAGGAATCCCCAGGCAGCACTATCCCATACTGGATATGAAAGGGCACACCATTGGAGAGGTTACTTCCGGTACCATGTCGCCCATGCTGAATAAGGGCATTGGAATGGGGTATGTGGAGGTCGATCATGCGAAAAAAGAGACAGATATTCTGATCGGGATCCGGAACAAACAGGTTCCGGCCAGGGTGATCAACCCCCCTTTTATTAAGTAGAAAGTAGAAAGTCAAAAGTCAAAAGTCAAAAGTCAAAAGTCGAAAGTCGAAAGTAGTCGAAAGTCACAAGTTAAAAGTTAAAAGAGGTGGAAGTTGAAAATAGAGAGGGCGGACTAAAAATAGAGGTGTGTTATTCACCGGCCCTGTTTCCCTATTATGAGAATCGCAATGCAGTGGTGGTGGTGACCGATATTCTGAGGGCCAGCTCCGCCATTGTGACTGCTTTTATGAACGGGGTAGAGAGGATCATCCCGGTGGGAACTCTTGAAGAGGCAAAATCCTATAAAGAGCGGGGATTTATGGTGGCCGCTGAGCGGGATGGAATTGTGAGGGATTTTGCCGATTTTGGAAACTCGCCATACAATTTCACACCGGAGCGGGTCAAAGGGAACCAGATCGTTTACAGCACTACCAATGGGACCAATGCCATACAACTGGCATCCAGCGGAAGCCAGGTTCTGATCGGGGCGTATCTGAACATCACCGCCCTGGCCGATCACATTAAGAAGTCGGGAAAGGATCTGCTGATCCTTTGTGCCGGGTGGAAAAACAAGTTTAATCTGGAAGACACCCTCTTTGCCGGTGCCCTTTCAAAGATGGTGTTGGAAGATCAGCAGTTTTTTACAATCTGCGATGCCACTCTGGGGGCCATGGACCTTTATGAAGCTGCAGAGAGTGATATGCTGGGTTATATTGAGAAAGTGGCCCAGCGACACCGGCTCAAAAAGAACAAGCTGGATGATGTAATCGCTTACTGTCATGAATTCGACAGGACCCGGCTCATTCCGGTCCTGGAGAGGAGCCACCTGGTGCCGCTTCCGGATTTGATTTAAGTTATTCACAATACTTGCTTGTGATCGATATTAAAAGTAATTTTGTTTGTTATTTAAATAACAGCACCTTAATCTTTACTCATATTTAAATCTTACTGGAATGAAAAAGCATAATTTTTCCGCAGGTCCATCGATTCTTTCACCCTATACCATTAAGCATACAGCTGAAGGTATCCTTGATCTGGATCAGTCGGGACTCTCACTGATGGAGATCTCACACCGAAGCAAGGAGTTCATGGCCATCATGGATGAAACGCAGCAACTTTTTAAGGATCTGCTGGATATCCCCTCGGGCTACAGTGTGCTTTTGCTCCAGGGAGGAGCCAGCCTGCAATTTTGCATGGTTCCCTACAATCTCCTAAAAACCAAGGCAGCCTACCTGGATACCGGTTCCTGGGCCAACAAGGCTGTGAAAGAGGCCAAATTTTTTGGCGAAGTGGAGGTCGTAGCCAGTTCCAAGGAGAGCACCTATTCATATATTCCAAAGGGATATGCCATACCTTCAGACGCTGATTATTTCCACATCACTACTAACAATACCATTTATGGTACTGAGATTAAGGAGGATATGGATGTTCCCATGCACCTGGTGGCCGATATGTCGTCTGATATCTTCAGCCGGCCCATGGATGTTTCCAAATACTCCCTTATTTACGGAGGTGCACAAAAGAACCTGGCTCCGGCCGGGGTGACCTTTGTGATTGTCAAAGATGAGATCCTTGGAAATATGGACAGGCCCATTCCCACCATGCTCGACTACAGGACCCATATCGATAAGGGTTCCATGTTCAATACACCTCCTTGTGTGGCCATTTATGCTGCTATGCACACCCTCCACTGGTACAGGGATCAGGGTGGAGTACCGGCCATGTATAAAATGAATATGGAGAAAGCGGGTATCCTGTATGACGAAATCGATAGAAGCTCTATTTTCACCTCCAATATTGAGGATGAAAACGACCGTTCCATCATGAATGTCTCCTTTGTAATGAAGGAGGAGTACAAGGAGAAAGAGGCCGATTTCCTCGCCTATGCCATAGGCAGGGGAATGTCGGGAATCAAGGGGCACAGGTCGGTCGGTGGTTTCAGGGCATCCATCTACAATGCCATGCCCTTATCGTCAGTCGAGGAACTGGTCGAAACCATGAAAGAATTTGAACAGAATTTATAATCCATTTTAAATTTTAGATATGGCAAAAGTATTAATTGCAACAGTGAAGCCTTTCTCAGCTGAAGCAGTAGAAGAGGTGAAGAGTATATTTAAAGAGGCCGGTTATGAAGTGGAAGTACTGGCCAAGTATCCCGACCAGTCGGACCTGGTGGCTGCAGTATCGGATGCTGAAGCGATGATTATCCGGAGTGACAAAGTGGACAGGGAGGTTATTGAGGCTGCCGGCAAACTGAAAATCGTAATCAGGGCCGGGGCAGGATACGACAATGTGGACCTGGAAGCCGCTACCGAAAAGGGAGTGGTGGTGATGAACACACCCGGACAGAATTCCAATGCAGTGGCCGAGCTGGCTCTGGGTATGATGGTATTTCTGAACCGCAACGGCTTTAATCCTGCGGCAGGTACCGAGCTCAGGGGGAAGAAGCTGGGGATCCACGCCTATGGTGCAGTGGGCAGGATCGTTGGAATGATTGCCAAGGGTTTTGGAATGAAGGTATATGCCTATGATCCCTATGTGGATCCTGTGGTGATCAAGAATGACGGCGTGGTGTGTGAGGAGAGTGTAGAGAGCCTCTATAGCAAATGTCAGTATATTTCCCTCCATATACCGGCCAATGCCGAAACCAGGGGTTCCGTCGGGTTTGATATTCTGAACAGCATGCCCAAAGGGGCCACCCTGGTCAACACAGCCCGCAAGGAGGTGATCGATGAGGAGGGATTGAAGAAGGTGTTTGCCGAAAGGGACGACTTCAGGTATCTTTCAGACATAGCTCCCGATTGCAGGGATGAGCTTACAGAGCTGTATGCCGGCCGGACTTTCTTTACTCCAAAGAAGATGGGTGCCCAGACAGCCGAAGCCAATCTGAATGCAGGTGTGGCTGCAGCAAAGCAGATAGTCAACTTCCTGGAGAAGGGAGATACTACCTTTAAAGTGAATTAGCAGATGGCAAAATTACATGCGTTTAAAGGATTCAGGCCCGGAAAAGAAAATGTGAATAAAGTGGCCTCCAGGCCGTATGATGTATTGAATTCAGCAGAAGCCCGCGTGGAGGTTCAAGGCAACCCATGGTCGTTCCTTCATGTAGTGAAACCTGAAGTGGATCTCCCTGAAGGTATCAGCCTCTATTCCGATGAGGTATACGACAAAGGCAAAGAGAATTTGCAGAAGCTGATCGCAGAAGGGTATTTTGTTGAGGATGATTCTGAACTGCTATATGTTTACGGACAGACCATGTTCGGGAAGACCCAGTACGGGATCGTGGGATGTGCAGCAGTGGAGGACTACCTCAATGATGTGATTAAGAAGCATGAACTTACCAGGCCCGATAAGGAGGAGGACAGGATGAACCACATCCGGGTGACCAACTTCAATGCCGAACCGGTCTTTTTTGCCTATCCCGATCATCCCGGACTGGATGCCATTGTGGAAAAGGTGGTTGCCGGTCAGGCAGAATACAACTTTACCACAGACGACGGGGTGGGGCACCATTTCTGGCTCATATCCCACAAGGGTGATATTCAAAAGATCGTAGAGATCTTCGACCGGGAAATCAAGTACACTTACGTGGCCGATGGGCACCACCGGACAGCCGCTGCTGCGCTGGTGGGACAGGAGCGACGCAAGAACAATCCCGAACACCGGGGAGATGAGGAGTACAATTTCTTCCTGGCAGTTCATTTCCCGGCTTCTCAGCTGACCATCATCGATTACAACAGGGTGGTGAAGGACCTGAACGGGCTCTCGCCCGCTGAATTCCTTGAAGAGCTGGAAGAGGGATTTATGGTCGAGAAGAAAGGAACGGAGGTTTTTAAACCCGAGAATTTACACAATTTCAGCATGTACCTCGAGGGAACCTGGTATTCGCTTACAGCCAGACCAGGCACCTACAATGATGACGATCCCATTGGCTGTCTCGATGTGACTGTGCTTTCTGAGCAGGTACTGGGTCCCTTGATGAATATCACAGATCTCCGGAAATCCAAGCGCATCGATTTTGTGGGTGGAATCAGGGGACTGGAAGAGTTGAGCCGGAGGGTGGACAGCGGGGAGATGGCAGCGGCATTTGCCCTCTACCCGGTAAGCATGAAGCAGTTGATGGATATTGCCGACAACGGCATGATTATGCCGCCTAAGACCACCTGGTTTGAACCCAAGCTGCGCAGCGGTCTGGTGATCCATTCCCTGGATTAATATTTCTTCGGATATGGGAATTGCAGAGAATCTAAACGCAATTAAGGAAAAGATACCCGGCAACGTTACCCTGGTGGCTGTCTCCAAGACCAAACCGGATGAAGCGATCATGGAGGCCTACGATGCCGGTCACCGCGATTTTGGTGAAAACAAGGTCCAGGACCTTGCGGCTAAGCAGGAGCGGCTTCCTGACGATATCCGGTGGCACATGATCGGACACCTCCAGTCCAATAAAGTGAAATACCTGTCCCCTTTTGTCCATATGCTGCATGGCGTGGACAGTCTGAAACTGCTGGGAATCATCAACAAAGAGGCAGCAAGGCATGCAAGGGTGATCGATTGTCTGCTCCAGGTGCGCATCGCCCGGGAGGAGACCAAGTTCGGTCTGCCCGAGGAGGATCTGATGGAGATGGTGGGGTCCGAAGCCTTCGGGGAGATGAAAAATGTAAGGATCCGGGGGGTGATGGGCATGGCTACTTATACTGAAAATTCAGAACAGATCAGGGAGGAGTTTCGCCTTCTAAAACGTATATTTGAAAGCTTGAAGGCTTCAACCTTTGACCACCAGGACTGGTTCGACCAGCTCTCCTGTGGCATGTCAGGTGATTTTGACCTGGCCATTGAGGAGGGGAGCAATCTGGTTCGGATCGGAAGCCTGATTTTTGGACCCAGGAACTATTAAAAAACTACCATATGATTGATCTATCCACCACCTACGCCGGACTCAAAATGAAGAGTCCGATCATTGTCAGCAGCAGTGGTCTGACCAGTTCCGTTGAACGCATCAGGAAAATGGCAACAGCGGGCGCCGGTGCAGTGGTCATGAAGTCGCTTTTTGAAGAACAGATCAACCACGAAGCCGGAAACTTGTCGGCCGAAAGTGATTATCCTGAAGCGGGAGACTATATCAGGACCTATGCCCGGGAGAACTCACTGGATAACTACCTTTCCCTGATCAGCTCGGCTAAAGAGGCGGTGGATATTCCCGTGATCGCGAGCATCAACTGTATTAGTGGCAATGAGTGGATCGATTTTGCCGGTAGGATTGAGGAGGCGGGGGCCGATGCGCTGGAGCTGAACATCTATTTCCTCCCCATTGATAAAGAGAAGGACCCTCGGGAGTATGAGAAAGCTTACCTGAACCTGGTTTCTGAAGTGAAAAAGAGAACTTCCTTGCCCATCATTGTAAAACTGGGTAACGGATTCTCAAACATTACCTGGATGGTTCAACAGCTATATATTCGCGGAGTGGGTGCAGTGGTTCTTTTTAATCGCTTCTACGCTCCCGATATCAATACTGACGACATGACCTTCGGATCGTCCGAGGTGTTGAGTTCCCCTGCCGAGCTTCGCAATTCACTGCGCTGGATTGGTATCGTATCCTCGCAGATTGATCAGCTCGACCTGGCAGCTTCCACAGGGGTTCACAGCGGGATGGCGGTGGTCAAGCAGATCCTCGCCGGGGCAACTGCGGTCCAGGTGTGCTCAGTGCTCTATCGCAATGGTGTGGATTATATCAAGGAGATGATCAAGGAGATGAAAAAATGGATGGAGAAGAACCAGTTCGGATCCACGGCCGACTTCAGGGGAAGGATGAACTACAGCAGTCTTAAGGATCCCTCGGTCTATGAGCGGGCGCAATTTATGAAGTATTTCTCCTCCATGCACTAAAAGTGCTCAGTAGGTTTCGATGGTTTTTACCAGTTCAGCCAGCAGTGGTTTTTTCAGATCGTCCACCTCATTCAGTCTTGATTTTAGCCTGGTGGAGAGCTTCTCTCTCACCGGTGGATCCACTTCACCAATGGCTTCCTCCAGAACAGTAAAGGCTTCGATGGCAGACTCATATTCAGCCGAGATAAGCACCTCTGCAAATGTATCGAGGTATTTGCTATAGGAGAGACCGTTTTGCCAGCAGGCAGCCACAAGGGTGTGCTGGATCATTTGATATTCCGGGTTGGCAATGGCATCTGCCAGAACCTCAGCAGCATCTTTGTCCTTCAGGTCGTTGAGCAGTGCGGTGATCTCTCCCAGAATCTGCTTATCCTCCTGCACAAGCATCAATTGAAAAAGTTCGGGCAGGATCGATACACTACCTCCGGAACGCAGTTCCTTAAGGGTTTCAAGAATGGCACTCTTATTGCTTGAACGCAGGGACTGAACCTGG
>JAGLPR010000310.1 GCA_023137255.1 Bacteroidales bacterium
TTTCTTTACAGAATTTAATCGAAGGGCGTCGTGTTGAATCAGATCATACAACCTTCCGGCTGTGGCAACAAGTATATCTACTCCTTCTGCCACTGCTATCTTCTGCGTATTGATATTTGTTCCTCCATATACACCTGTTACACGTGTGCTTGTTTGCTTTGTAAGACTCTCCACCTGCTCTACCACCTGTACAACAAGTTCACGCGTGGGTACTACTATCAATACCCGGGGGTTCACCTGTGCAGAATACTTCAGATCGCGAAGAATAGGCCACAGGTACGCATATGTTTTACCCGTACCTGTTTGAGCAATTCCAACCACATCACGACCGGACAGTATGACCGGGACAGCCATCGTTTGAATGGGAGTGGGTTGCTCAAATCCCAGATCGGCTATGGCGCTGTACAAGGGCTTCGACAGATTTAGTTTCTCAAAAGTGCTCATTAGAGATGGCATGTTTCCACAAAAGTATGGGTAAAAAATCAGAGTGTGACTATTTCGGAATAATATTGACCAGGAAAGAAATTAAAGCTCTTCAGATTCCCGGAAAGATTTCCCCCTTGCCAGGGAGGCAAAGACTCCCAGTATACAGAGCACCACAAAAACAACAAATGTGGTTCTCATGCTGGTCATGAATTCCGTAGAATATTGAGCTGAAATGGGTCTGTTCCCTATAAATAATTGCAGTATGAGGGTGGCGATCCCCATGCTCATCATTTGACCCGTCAAGCGCATGGTGCCTACCGTAGCTGATGCAATCCCCAGGTATTTTTTATGGACCGAACCCATGATGGCATTGGTATTTGGGGAGGAGAACATCCCGAAACCAAAACCCACCACGGCCAGGATCACCACCAGGTAAGTAATTGAAGATTGCTCTGTAAGAAAAGTAAGCATGATAAGCCCGACCACAATGATCCCCATGCCTGTTGAAGCCAGGATTCTTGGGTCATGGGTATCAGAGAGTTTTCCCGAAATAGAAGCAACAATCGCCATCATAATTGGTTGGGTGATCAGGATCATTCCCGCATCCCTGGGTGACATCCCCAGTATATATTGAAGGTAGAGACTCAGAAGAAAAGTAATGGCAAAGGTGGTGGCATAATTGATCAGGGCCGCCACATTTGAAAAGGCAAAGAGTCTGTTGGAGCTAAAAAGCACCATGTTGAAGACCGGGAATTTGAGTCTCAGTTCCAGGATGGTAAAACCAATCAGTCCAACGAGTCCCACAGCCACCAGAACGACGGCTGATACCTCCGGCAACCGGGAAAAACCAAACATGAATGCCGACATGGAGAAGACGTAGATAATTGATCCGGGCAGGTCAAATTTTTCACCCTTTGCATCGGCCCACTCCTCTTTAATATATTTCACTGTGATCCATATTACCAACAGTCCGAACGGAACAGTAGCATAGAAAATACTTCGCCATCCCAGGTACTGGGTAAGCATTCCGCCCAGAAACGGAGCCAGTGAAAGACCCACATAGACCGCTGTAACAGTGATGCCAATGGCCTTGCCGCGTTCGTTTGGAGGGTAAACGGAAGTTATGATGGCAATGCCCGTTCCAAAAACCATGGCGCTGCCTATGCCCTGGATGGCCCGTAATGAGATAAGCATAGCCCCGGAATGTGAAAGTGCGCAAAGAATAGAGGTTGCGGTTACAATTATGTTGCCAATAAAGAACACCCGTTTCCTGCCGTTGATATCAGCCAGCTTACCCAGGGGAACCAGGAAGACTGCCGATGAAAGAAGGAAGGCCATGGCCACCCAGCTCATGCCAACCGCACCCATGGAGAATTCCTCACTGATCGTCGGTAAAGCAATATTGATGGCTGCACCCAGAAATGGATTGATAAAGGAGGTGATGATAATCAACAGAAGAATCAATCTTCTGGAGGCCGGCCTATGTTCTGTCATCCTGCTGTTTGTAATCTGATAGATTTTAAATATAGCGAGTGGTAGTTAATATCCAATGGATTAAATATTACTTAGGTTCCTGAAAAAATGGAAAATGCCAATGAAACAGGGCCTTGATAGGTATACATAAGGCTCAGAACCTGGTCGCCCACGAGCTGAATTATGCAAAATACGGTACTCCAAAAAGAAATGATATAAATTCATCATCAGGCGCACCAGCCGCTTATTGAATCCTCGCACATGGATATTGGATCCTGCCAATCCCGATTCAACCTTTGTACCGGAAGTAGGTTCTTATAATTCCGTACTCACTGTATCTGAGTAGATTGTTTGAAACTTAAGGAAACCATTCTGGCACAGTTTTCGTACATTGGTTTAGTGTTTATTCACCAAGAACCAACAACCATGAAAAAATTAGCTTTATTGGGTCTATCACTTCTCCTTCTCTCCACCGGTTTGAAGGCACAGAAGATGAATAACATCAAAACGGACCTGTTCAGTCCCTTCCTGAGAACAGGAGTTCTAAAATTTGAACGGGCTATTAATGAAGATATGAGCCTGCAGCTTGGGTTCTTCTATACAGGATATTCTCCAAGGGACAGCGAGTCCTCCTTGAGCGGCTGGGGAATCACTCCAGAATTCAGGTTTTACCTTTCCGAAACACCGGCTCCAAGTGGCACCTACCTGGCTCCCAATTTCAGGTACATGAACCTGACAGCGAATGATCCGGTTGTCGATGCAGAAGCAACATTGACCACTTTTAGTTTAGCTATTAACCTGGGCAAACAGGTATTGCTTAAGGACATCGTCCTGATTGATGCCTGGGTTGGACCTTCCTACAACTTCAGAACCCTTGATGACCCTTCAGGTGAGGTGGAAGCCGGAATCACCTCGGTGGATGGATTTGGTATCCGTCTGGGAATCGCCATCGGGATCGCCTTTTAATTAATAAGCAGCCTGATTATTGTCCGGCCTGATGACTTTACGTGCCTCCTCCAGGAACCCGGTGGAGACGCTGCGATACGAATGACGGGGCGTATCAGTTATACCGCTTCAGCAGGTAGTAAACCGGTACCCCCACTGCGATCACGCCCAGTGCGATAGACGATTCAACGGGACGTTCCAGGTAGGCCAGCACCAGGATCGTCAGGGAGAGAATAATAAATATCAATTGGGGAACCGGGTACCAGGGTGTCCTGTACTCTGACTGTCTGCTGATCCTGATCTTAAAAACACCCACTACTGCCAGGATCGGGAAGATGCCCAATGAAAAACTTAGCAGTGTAATGATCTGGTCAAAGGTCCCCGACACCACAAACACAATGGCCAGTCCGCTTTGAAGCAAGATGGAAATCCCGGGAACCTTGTGTCGGTTGATTCGCTTCGCAATTTTGAAGAAATGTCCCGATTCGGCCATGGCGTAATAGACCCTGGGACCTATGATTACCAGCACACTGATGGAGGAGAGCAGGATCACGGCAATAAACAGGGAGAAGAACTGGTCCAGCGAACGGCCAAACAGATTATTGGCCGCCTGTCCCCCAACAGAGATTACCCCCTTCATCTCTGCCACCGGCACTGCATAGACATAAAGGATATTCAGCAATACATAGATCAGGATTACAAAAAGGGTTCCCGTGATCAGCGAACGGGGTATGTTCTTAACCGGATTCAGAACCTCCGAGCCTATATAGGTGGAAGCGTTCCATCCACTGTAGGCAAACATAATCCACATCAGGGCAAGTCCCATGGTTTTCAATCCTGCCCACCCGGAACCAACATCTAATTGTACCCTGAAATGATCAAAACTGCCTTCCCCAAAAACAAATCCGGTAAACACCAGCACCATAATCAGTCCCACCTTCAGAATGGTGAGCAGGTTCTGGACCTTTGAACCTGACTTCAGTCCGAAATAGTGAATAAGTGTAAAGACCAGGATGATCCCCACGGCAGCAGATTTTTTGAATAGCGTGATCTGTTCGGGGAGCATTCCTTCAGGAAAGGCCCGGATAAGGTACTCGCTGAAGGC
>JAGLPR010000311.1 GCA_023137255.1 Bacteroidales bacterium
AACGTACCATGAATGCGTATAACAATAAATAAACATCTTGCCAGTATAAAAACTTTCTTCCATGCTCAAAGATCTGATTCTTAAGAACCGTTCCTACCGCCGTTTTGACCAGTCAGTTCCTCTATCCATGGAGCTGCTGCGGGAGATGGTGGAGGCCGCCCGCGTGTCGGGATCGGCCCGCAATATGCAAGCCCTGCGGTACATGCTTTTCAATAAGCCTGACGATTGTGACAGGATCTTTCCCACCCTGGCCTGGGCCGGCTATCTGAAGGATTGGCCGGGACCCGCTGAGGGGGAGCGGCCCACAGCTTACATAGTGCAGCTGGGCGATCTGGAGTTGACGGACGACTGGTGGTGCGACGATGGCATCGCCGCCCAGAGCATGCTGCTAACAGCAGTGGAGCAGGGATTCGGAGGATGCATCATCGGATCGGTACAGCGCGAGAAGCTAAGGTCTCTGTTAGAGATTCCGGAACGCTACAAGATTATCCAGGTGCTGGCCCTTGGCTTACCTGCCGAGAAGGTGGTAATCGAAGAGGTTACAGACGATGACATCAAGTACTGGCGCGACAAAGACGGGGTACACCATGTGCCCAAAAGGGGGCTTGATGAACTGATCATTGGCTGATTAATAAGTCCTTTCCGACATTAACTTCAGAAGAGTGTTTTTGCATTCGAACGAAAAAGTAATAAAACCCTTACTTTTCTTTCAAATAAGTAATAAAACCCTTACTTTTGTAATGAAGGTATCTGAAGTAATAAAGCTAATAATTAGCGATGGCTGGATATTGGCCAGAACCAGGGGAAGCCATCGTCAGTTCAAGCATCCTCGGAAGAAAGGACTGGTCACAGTTAGCGGTAAGCCATCCGATGAAATTAAAAGGGGAACATTGGGAAGCATCATTAAACAAGCCGGACTAAAATGAAAAGAGTGACTGCTATATTGGAGAAAACTGCAGATGGCGGATATTCTGCCTATTTGCCTGCTTTAACTGGCTGTATATCAACAGGAGCTACAGTAGCTGATATTAAGAACAATATCAGGGAGGCTGTTGAATTTCATATCGAAGGCATGCGAATAGAGGATTTGCCCATTCCGGAGGAATTTGAACAGGAATTTGATCTGGCCTTTAAAATGGATGTTGCATCACTTTTTGAGTGGTTTTCAGGTATACTGACAAAATCGGGAGTTTCAAGGATTACGGGAATGAATCAGAGCCTGATTAGCCAATATGTTTCAGGTATAAAGACCCCAAGCAGTAAACAGACGAAAAAGATTGAGCGAGCCCTGCACAATTTGGGTCAAGAACTGTTAGAAATTGAACTTTAACTGTAAATTTGGAGCTTGTTTCAGACTAAAGAATTGTGACCAAACTCAGTGTTAATATCAATAAGGTGGCTACCATCCGCAATGCCAGGGGAGGGAACATCCCAGATGTACAAAAGGTGGCGGTCGATTGTGAACAGTTCGGAGCGCAGGGGATCACAGTACATCCCAGGCCCGATGAAAGGCACATTCGTTATCGTGATGTGGAGCTGCTGAAGCCACTGGTGACTACCGAATTTAATATTGAGGGTTATCCTTCGGAGGATTTTATCGAGCTTGTGACACGGATAAAACCTGACCAGGTAACCCTGGTACCCGATCCACCGGGTGTACTTACTTCGTCGGAAGGATGGGATACCATCAAACATCGTGATTTCCTGGTGGAGGTGATCGGACGGTTTAAGAACCACGGAATACGGACCTCCATTTTTGTGGGGACTGAAGCGGAGATGATCGAAGGGGCAGCCTTAACCGGCACCAACCGGGTGGAGCTTTACACAGAGCCCTATGCCACCCAATTCCCAGACGATCCGGAAGCAGCGGCAAAGCCCTTTGTGGAAGCGGCTGAGGTGGCCAGGGAGGCCGGATTGGAAATCAACGCCGGTCACGATTTAAACCTGGAGAACCTTCGCTTCTTCAAACAACAGATACTATGGCTGAAGGAGGTCTCCATCGGGCACGCCCTGATCTCCGATGCACTTTATTACGGTCTCCAGAATACCATCCAGATGTACCTCCGCCAACTAAGGGATTAGGTAATTTTAAAAATCTTTAAACCAAGTTACCTGGTACTAGCTGATATTAAGGATTCCAATCACATCAAGAATTAGAATTATTATTCAATTTTTGAAAAATTGGAATGCCTACTGTACTTTTGATTTCAGGATGGAGATTGTTCTTCTATTCAAATGAAGGGCATGAACCTGTTCATATTCATGCTGAGAAAGCTGAAATGGAATGTAAGTTCTGGCTTGACCGGGATACTTTTGAAATAAGCGAAGTATTTGGATACGGTTTGACACCAGCAGCCAGACGCGAGATACGGAAGATAATCTTTCAGCATTTTGAGTATCTTGTGAATGAATGGGACCTGTTCTTTAAGAGATAATATATAATGGGAATTGATAGCGACATGGATTTCAGGATTGTGGACTTCAAGATAAGTTCCGAAACTCTTTCATTTCAAATGGAAGGTATTCGTTACTCCTTTACATTATCTGAAATCTCTCCAAGATTGGCCGAAGCATCCGATGCGGAAAGAGATGATTACAGATTCTCCCCTTCTGGATATGGAATACGCTGGGAATCAATTGATGAGGACCTCTCCTTTCAGGGCTTGATCAAATTGGGGTAACTCCCAGCAGATGTACCTCCGCCAACTCCGCGATTAGACTTTACAGACTAACATATGATTATTGCCGAGCAGAAAAGAAAAGAGAACATTGCCGAATACCTCCTTTACATGTACCAGGTGGAGGACATGATCCGCGCCAACAAACTGGATCTCGACAGCATTGAGCAGACGCTGATCAGCAAGTTTGAGGTGTCCTACGAGCTGAAGCGTGAAATGCGTGAGTGGTACCTTACCCTGATCACCATGATGCGGGATGAGCAGAAGGAGCAGGTGGGGCATTTGAATATCCTGGAGAATACTGCAGAGCAGTTGAGTGAGATGCATCATCAGATTCTGAATCAGGGGATCGATACGGCCTATAAAGCTGTATACGAAAAAGCGAAGGCCCATATTGAGGCACTTCGCATGCGATCGGGGCACAGCAAGGTGAGCGACATCCAGGTGGCTTTGAACGGCTTGTACGGACTACTGATCCTGAAGTTGAAAAAAACAACCATCACCGAAGACACCACCAGGGCATTTGATACCATCCGGGAGCTGATAGCCGAGCTCTCCTCCAGGTACCTGGATAAGACCAATTAAGCGCCCTGTCTGATCTATGAAGCTCTTTTTCAGAAAATATGGTGAGGCGGGTCCGCCGCTGATCATTGTGCACGGGCTTTATGGTTCGGGCGACAACTGGGTCTCCATTGCCCGCGAGTT
>JAGLPR010000312.1 GCA_023137255.1 Bacteroidales bacterium
TTTTTTCACCTTCAACCAGAAAGAGGCGGTGCTGGTCCCTGAACTTCTTCTGCTGAAGGGAGCGGAGCAGTTTTGACCTTGCGGATGAGATCATGTTTTCATGGTGTATAAATGCAAAGATGAAAAAATATTCGGGTGCATTAAAATTTGTATTTTAGCCATCTGAATATACCACATTGCGGCGAAGGATCCCATATCTGCTTTTTTTAATCGTTTCGGTACTTTTTTTCTCATGCAGGGCCACTAAACATATCTCCGAAGAGGAGTACCTTCTGCAGAGCTATAAAATTGAAACAGAGGGTGGGGACTTTGAGAAAAAGGAGCTGAACGACTACATCAAGCAGAAGCCCAATAAGAAGATTATTTTCTGGAGGTTCTACCTCTCACTCTACAACCTCTCTTCACCGGAAAAGGAGAACGGTTTTCATAACTGGTTGAGGCGCATAGGAGAGTCTCCTGCTGTTTACAATGAGGGCTTGATGCAGCAATCTACCGAGCAACTGACCCTCTACATGCGCAACAAGGGATTCTACGATGTTGAGGTTTCCGATACCACCCTCTACCGGAAAAGGAGAGCGAAGGTAGTGTATAGGGTCACTCCCAATCAGCCCTACCGGATCCGTGACATCACCTATTTCTTTCAGGATGCCACCCTCTCTCAGATGATACTGGCCGATACCATCTCCAACAGGTTCAGGAAGGGAGAATTGTTTGATGTGGATGAACTGCAGCAGGAGAGGGTCAGGATCGAAACTGTGTTGCGCGACAGCGGTTATTATGCCTTTAACCGCGAATTTGTCTATTATGAGGTGGACAGCGCACTCAGCAGTCACCAGGTGGATATCACCCTGGGAATCCGTAATTTTCAAAAAACCGATAGCAGGGGACAAATCAGGACCACAGGGCATCCGGTCTATACCATCAGAGATGTTTACATGGCCACCGACTATGAAGCCATCTCTTTTGGTGATGGTGATGCCGGAGAGGTGGTAAAAGACACATTGGTGTACGACAGTGTACATTTGATCTACACGGAGAAACCCAACATTCGTCCGGAAGTGGTTACCCAGAAGAATTATATCATTCCCGGCACCCTCTATGATGCTTCGGATGTGAACCGCACCTACCGGAACCTCTCTTCACTGAGTGCTTTCAGGATGGTGGATATCAGGTTCAGAGAGGTGGATTCTGAACAGCCCATGCTCGATTGTGAGGTGATGGTGGTCCCGGCCACACGGCAGTCATATACAATCAAACTTGAGGGTACCAACTCAGGTGGGAACATTGGTGCTGCAGCCAATGTTAGTTACCGCCACCGCAACCTGTTTGGCGGGTCGGAACAGTTTGACCTCTCCTTTACAGGCGCTATCGAAAACCTGAAAGAGGGTACTGCAGCCTCCGATTCCCTCTACAGCGGACCCAACATTATGCAGGAGTTTGGTGTGGAGGCACGTTTGCGAATTCCTAAATTCCTGCTTCCCTTCAAGACAGATCAGTTTATCAGGAAGTATAATCCGCAGACCAATATCCGGCTCTCCTACAACTACCAGAAACGTCCCGATTATATCCGGACCCTGGCCAATGCTTCTTTCGGGTATGAATGGAAAGGGACCGAGAACCTGATGCACAGGGTCTATCCACTGGAAGCCAGTTTGATTCTTACCCCTTATAAATCGGACCCGTTCCAGGACTGGCTGGAGGGGAAATACCTCTTTTACAGTTATGAGCCGCATCTGATTGTAGACACCAGATACTCGCTGATCTGGTCCAATCAGAAACTGCTCAAGAATCAAAGCTTTCAGGACGTAAGGATTAATCTCGAAACAGCGGGGAATCTTATGTATACTGGATTTAGCGCATTTGCAGCCGTCCCGGACTCCGGGAACTACCAGATCCTTGGAGTTGATTTTGCCCAGTATGTCAAGGCCGATATAGATTTCAGAAGTTATACCTTCCTGTATGAGGATATAAGCCTGGTGCTGCGTGGATTTGCCGGGGTGGGTTTTGCCTATGGGAATTCCAATGCCATGCCATTTGAAAAACAGTATTTCTCGGGGGGTGCCAACAGCATCAGGGCGTGGCATGTGAAGAACCTGGGTCCGGGTTCATACAATGATCCTGATGAGACCACTTATCCCAACCAGACCGGTGATGTAAAACTGGAGGCCAATATGGAGTACCGTTTTAAGTTATTCTGGAAACTGGAGCTGGCCCTTTTCCTGGATGTGGGCAACATCTGGTCCCTCTCTTCAGAAGATGATCGTGAGGGTGCCGGGTTTGAATTCAACCGTTTTTACAAAGAACTGGCTATGGGTACCGGTGTGGGCACCAGGGCGGTTTTCAGTTTTTTTGTTTTCCGCTTTGACCTGGGAATTCCGCTACGCAATCCCTATCCCATTGAAGGGGCAAACTGGCTTCCGGGCAACTCCGGGGTAAAAGGTAGTGATCTGACCTTCAACATTGCCATCGGATATCCCTTCTGACCCTGTTGATTTTACCATTTTTTGTTCTAAATTTGTTCGCTGATTTTTATCCATTCAAATTAATTATTCCGATCATGTCCAATAAAATTTTTGATGTAGTAAAACCCGGTGTTGTAACGGGAGATGACGTTCAGAAGGTGTTTGAAATCGCCAAGCAGAACGAATATGCCATTCCTGCTGTAAATGTGGTAGGAACTAACTCTGTGAATGCTGTAATTGAAGCTGCCAAAATTGTGAATTCCCCTGTTATTATTCAGTTTTCCAATGGTGGTGCTGTTTTCTTCGCTGGAAAAGGACTCTCCAATGAGGACCAGAAGGCGGCCATCGCCGGAGCAGTTAGTGGTGCCATACATGTACACGCCATGGCTGAGGCTTATGGCGTTCCTGTAATACTTCATACCGACCATGCAGCCAAGAAATTGCTGCCCTGGATCGACGGCTTGCTGGATGCAGGTGAAAAGCATTTCGAGCAGTACGGAAAACCACTGTTCAGCTCCCATATGCTGGACCTTTCAGAGGAGTCACTGGAGGAGAACATTAGTACCAGTGCAAAGTACCTTGAGCGCATGAGCAAGATCGGTATGACCCTGGAGATTGAACTGGGTGTGACCGGTGGAGAAGAGGACGGTGTAGACAATACAAGTGTGGATAATTCCCTGCTCTATACACAACCCGAAGATGTGGCTTACGCCTATGAGGAACTCTCCAAGGTAAGTGACAGATTTACCGTTGCTGCTTCTTTTGGGAACGTACATGGTGTATATAAGCCGGGTAATGTGGTGCTGACTCCTAAGATCCTCAACAACTCACAGAAATTTGTAGAGGAGAAATACGGATTGGACAACAAACCGCTCAATTTTGTATTTCACGGAGGATCGGGTTCTTCACAGGAGGAGATTCGCGAAGCCATCGGTTATGGGGTGATTAAGATGAACATCGATACCGATACCCAGTGGGCCACATGGGATGGCATCCGTGCATTTGAAGCCAAAAACCACGATTACCTGCAGGGACAGATTGGAAATCCAGATGGTGAGGACAAGCCCAATAAGAAGTTCTACGATCCGAGGGCCTGGCTAAGGGAAGGTGAAAAGTCTCTGATTGAACGCCTCAAGGTGGCATTCAACGACCTGAACTGCATCGATACTCTTTAACTCTCAGGATTTTGCAGGGCGGAGGAGACAGAGACAGTTTCAGTAGCAAGTTCGGGGTCCTTGCGGCATTGGCAGGATCTGCTATCGGCTTGGGCAACATCTGGCGCTTTCCTTATGTAGTCGGTCAGAACGGGGGTGGCGCTTTCCTGCTGATCTATGTGATCTTTATTGCTGCCATTGGAATCCCGGTGATGATGTCCGAATTTATGATTGGCCGGTCTGCCCAGTTAAATCCGGTAGGTGCCTTTAAAAAGATCGCGCCTGGTACGAAGTGGCACCTGGCAGGCATGCTGGGAGTTGTATCAGTATTTATCATCTTTGCTTTCTATACTGTTGTTGCAGGCTGGACACTGGAGTACGTGATCCAGTCTGTAAAGTGGATATTATTTCCCGATAAGTTCGGTTTCGCGTCCATGGACAATGTGGCTCTGACGCAATTTTTCAGCAATCATTATGAATCCTTCACATCAGGCACCTGGAGACCCATTATCTGGTTTTTGGTAATGATGTTTCTCACAGGATACATTGTTATCTCAGGGGTAAAAAATGGCATTGAAAAATTTGCCAAGATCCTGATGCCCATATTCCTGGTATTACTCCTGATCCTGGTGCTTAGGTCTGTTTCGCTGGAAGGGGGTAGAGAGGGATTGGTATTCCTGTTCAAGCCTGATTTTAACACGATCAAAGAAGCACCATTCCGGATCATCCTGGAAGCACTGGGCCAGGCATTTTTCTCTTTGTCCATCGGAATGGGTACACTGATCACCTATGGTTCCTACATCAAGAGGAAGGAGAATCTTGCCGGGACGGCTGTAAGTGTGGTAGTAGCTGATACATCTGTTGCTATTATAGCCGGACTGGCTATCTTCCCTGCTGTATTTGCTTTTGGAATTGACCCGGGAGAGGGCCCGGAGTTGGTTTATAAAACCCTTCCTGTCATTTTTCAGAATATGGCAGGCGGACTTATCTGGGCATTTATGTTTTTCTTATTGCTCTGTTTTGCTGCCATCACCTCTACCATATCGATGCTGGAGGTGATCGTGGCCTATTTTTCAGAGCAGCTTAACATGTCGCGTAAACGGGCCACCATGTTGTCGATGATCTCAGTAGGTGTTCTGGGGATCATATGTACAGCTTCAGACGAGGTGTTTGGTTTATTTAATGCTTCGCCGGACCTGATGCTTCCCCTTGGGGGTTTCTTTATAGTGGTCTTTATCGGCTGGTTCTTTTCAGGGGAAAAGTCCAGGCAGGAGCTTTCCAGTGATGGTGCATTTAAGATCAGGTACCACAGGCTGTTCATGTTCCTGGTCAAATTTGTGGCCCCCCTGGCCATCGCATTTCTATTTGCACTTGGTGTCTATAGCAAGGTGATCTCCATCTTTCCCTCCCTGGGATAATTATTAGCTTCCGGTTTTTCGTTTCCTGCTGGCTGATATGTGGTGCTTTGCCACATATATTATTGCATGATCAAAAGACTTTTACGAGAGTTGTACCTGCTTCCCCGGGGTGAGCAGCGTGCGCTGGTTGGAGTGACCCTGTTGCTGCTCCTCTCGCTTTTGTTGAGGATTGTGGTTCAGTTTCTGCCCGGCCGGGAGCCGGCAGGAGTAGAAGAGTTTGAGCAGGAGGCGAGAGCGGTTATGGCGGCTTTTGCACGGGCCGACACAATGGAGCGGGTCCGGACAGATGCATTCCGGCGGCCCCGTGCCGCAACTTACGATCGTGCAGTTCCATTTGCTCAACCCATCAATATCAACCGGGCCGATTCTGTTCAACTGCTTCCCCTTCCCGGCATAGGTCCGGTCTTTGCCGGGCGCATTGTTAAGTACCGCAACCTGCTGGGCGGCTTTGTTCATATGGATCAGCTGGCTGAGGTTTATGGAATGCCTGTGGAGACCATCGACCTGATCAGGAGCAGGGTATATATCGATTCCACAGCGATCCGGAAGATCCAACTCGACAGTGCCACCTTCAGGGAATTGCTGAAGCACCCTTACCTGGAGTATGAGGAGGTGAAGGCCCTGGTGGAGTACAGGAGCTTCGCGGGAAGTATTAACTCTCTGATTGAACTTCTCGATAACCATATTTTGTCCGATACAACCATAAATTTGATCGGTAGTTATTTTGATTTCCGGTAAATAGGTCAGGAGTTATCAAATATCAACTTCGTTTCAGGCTAAGGCTTGTAATCAAATCGGTTTTTGTATTGCCTCGAACCTCTTTTTTATATATATTTATAGAGAGAACGAATGATTTGTCAAAATTCCTGGATTAATTATATAATTAAAGCTGTTGTCATTTCCAATCCTTAAAAAATTTGTCGGGTTTAGTTGAATATTAGGATATGAATGTCTAAATTTGCGGCTCGAAATTAAAAATTGATTGAAATGATCGTAATTCCCATTAAAGAGGGTGAGAATATTGAAAGGGCCTTAAAGAAGTTCAAGCGGAAGTTTGAGAAGACCGGTGTAGTGAAGGAACTCAGAAGCCGTCAGGCTTTCACCAAGCCTTCCATCACCAAGCGTCAGGAGAAGCTTAAGGCGATCTATATTCAGCAACTGCAACAGCAAGAAGATTAAGATCCGGGGATTTTGGTTGGCTACTAAATGCTGTCCATGACCAGGATTGATGAATTTCTAAAATACCTGCAGGCTGAGCTCAGGTATGCTAAGCATACCATCAAAGCTTACAGAACCGACTTAAACCAATTCCATGCTTTCTGTCAGGATGCTGATCAGGAAGGCATGGATTTGCATTTTAGGACCATCCGTTCATGGGTGGTCTTTCTGATGGACGCCGGATACAGTTCCCGGACGGTCCACCGGAAACTCACCTCCCTGAGTACCTATTGCAAATACCTGATTAAAGAGGGCCACCTGGATTCCAATCCCATTGACAAGGTTCTGAAACCCAAACTGAACCTTAGGATTCCCGCCTTTGTGGAAGAGGCAAAAATGGATCTTTTATTGAACGATTTCGAGTTTGGTGAAGACTTCACCGGGATCAGGAACCGTCTTGTACTCGACCTGCTATACCAGACCGGTATGCGCAGAAGTGAACTAATCGGGCTTAAGACTGGTTCTATAAACAGGGAGGAGAGAAGTCTAAAGGTAAAAGGTAAAAGGGACAAGGAAAGGATAATTCCATTACATGTTGAACTGGTGGCAGCAATAGAGGAATACATGGAAAGACGCAATGAGGTGGTTGCCGACAGCAGCATGGATCAACTGATTGTGACCAAGAAGGGAGGCCCGGCATATGACAAACTGATCTACAGGATTGTGGAGAAGTACCTGGCCATGGTGACCACCCTGGATAAGAAGAGCCCGCATGTGCTTCGTCACACCTTTGCCACACACATGCTGAACAGGGGTGCGGACCTGAATGCCATCAAGGAGTTGTTGGGTCACGCCAGCCTCTCCGCCACCCAGGTTTACACTCACAATACTTACAAGAAATTAAAGTCTATTTATAACCAGGCCCATCCCAGGGCCTAAAAAGATGGAGGTGCCTATGAATATTAAGATGCATTCAATTCGATTTAACGCGGATCAGAAACTGATCAGTTTTATTGACACTAAAGTCAAGAAATTGCCCACAGTATATGACGACATTCTGGGTGCAGAGATTTTCCTCAGGCTGGACAAGGATACATCCGACCGGGAAAACAAGCTGGTGGAGATCAAGCTCGATGTGAAAGGACAGACAGTTTTTGCCAAGAAGCAGTGCAAGACATTTGAGGAAGCCACGGACCTTTCCATTGACGCTTTAAAGAAACAATTGGTGAAACGAAAAGAGAAAATCAGGAAAA
>JAGLPR010000313.1 GCA_023137255.1 Bacteroidales bacterium
TCATAACTGCGGTCATGGGTCTTGGTGGCCAGGAACACTTCCTTGCGGCGGGTCTTCATCACCTCGCCCACATGCCTTTCGCTGGTTCCCCGTAAATGATCTCCCTCACTGCTGGTTCCATCCTGGCCATACCAGGCCGAAGTGTCGATGTAATTAATTCCCATATCGATGCACTTGTTCACAATGGCAATGGCCTGCTCCTTCATTCCCACCTGCTCCACGGTGGCCTGCGCCCCCAGGCTGTATATGCCCACACTTTCCCCGGTAGCCCCGAAAGGACGCTGGGGCAGTTTCAGGGGAGCACCTGGTGTTGAGCATGAGTGCAGGCTGCCAAGGAGCGGGGCCATTCCCATGGCGGAGGTGCCGGCGATCAGCTTTCTCAGGAAATCTCTTCGGGTGTTGTCGGTATACAGTTTCATGGTAATTCGGTTTAGGTTTATGGATCATTTAGGGTATCTGCAAGATAATACCATTTGCAATACCAGTCAATTGGAGCCTAGAATATGAATAATGTTTGAAAAAATGTGTGATTACACATTAATGCGTATGAAAAAATGCATAATCTATTGATTTATGGAACGTATTGCCATAGGTAAGCTGAGAAGCTGAAAGGCCAGCCCGGAGCGAAAGCCACTGATTATAAAGGGGGGCACGGCAGGTTCATTTTATCCAGGATGGCAATAAAACGAGCACTATCGTGCAAAGCTTCAAATCTTATTCCTGTAGCTATATATGGCATATTGGGCTCGTGCATTTCACACCCCGCTTCAAGGTCGTCCAGGGCATTTTCATACTCGCCGATGATATAATATTGCCAGGCCAGTGATCCAGGAGCCTTATAATGCTTCTCATTATATAATTCCCTCTGGCGAACAATCTTCTCATACGCGGCAGAAAAACCTTCTTTTTTGTAGATCGAATCAATGGTTTGAATGACTTCCGGTTCGAAAAGCCGGGACAGTCGTTTTTTAGATTGTTCGAACATTTTATCGTATTCCCCCAGGTTATAGTAAGCTCTTCCCAGTTGACCGTGTGTAAAGCCATTTTCCGGATCGATAGAAAGCCCTTTTTGAATTAAATCATAGCATTCCTGGAACTTTCCTGCGCCCTTAAGAACCACGGAGTATAAGCCGAGGATTAAAGGATTTAGAGGATCCAGATCTACAGCAAGCCGCCCCTGGGTCAATGCTTCATCGTTTCTCTGGAGAATCATAAGCAGATGAGCGTAATACATGCGTGACATCACATCATTTGGATTAAGAGCTAGAGCTATAAGGAACTCCTTTTCACCCTTCTCCCAGTTCCAATCGGTCCAGGTGGATATGATCCCATTGATAAAATGGGAATCGGCAAAATCCGGGTCCAGTTCGAATGCTTTGTTGATGTTTTCATGAATCTTTTGCCGGCCCTGGGATGTTTCTACCATGCCCATTTGCAAGCGTCCCACCCATACCTGTGCCAATCCAGCATACAATGGGGCCCAGTCGGGATCCTTCTCAATGGCCAGGATTAAATATTCAAAGGCTTTATCCAGTCCTTCTTTACTTAGATCGCCCCAGTATTTATAACTTCTCATAAAAGCATCGTATGCCTCAATGTCCACCGTTTCATTTTTGGCCAACAATCGCTCTTCTTCAGGAGTTAATTCAATCATCACCTCATTGGCGATCTGCTTGGTGATGCGGTTATACAAGTTCAGAATCTGGTTCTTCTCCTCCTTATACTCAGCAATCCATAATTGTCTCTCCTCGGGGAATGGGGTGATCACTCTTATCTGTAGGCAGATGGAATCGCCCAGGCACATTACAGTGGGCTCCACCACGGCATCCACATTCAGTTCTGAAGCAATTTCATAGATCGACATATCCACATTTTGATAGGTTCTGGAAGAGGTCTTAGAAATTACCCGTAAACCACTGATTCGCCCCATATCCCCAATCAGTGAAGCATACATTCCCGATACAAAATATTCAAGCTGGTCGTCACCGGTAAAATTATCAAAGGGCAGGATTAGAAGAGATTGAATATCACCAGCTTTGAGTGTTTTGGTGGAGGAGAATATATTGAAAACAACCAATGCTGCAATCACTACCAGGCTGATATAGGTGGCGGCTTTCCATCCCCTGGAGTCTGTCGTTTTTCCGATCTCTTTTGTTTCCTCCAGCGGTTTGGTCCTTTGCACTCCACCCGGGGTAATGTCATAGATCCATGCGATGATAATATTGATGAAAGCTCCCAGGATCAGCAGCCAGAGAACCAGGTCGATGCTCCAGTCGGGGAAATTCCACCGGGGGAAGATGATGGTGGAAGCTTCCAGGATGATAAATGCGGTACCTGCGTAGATGGCAAGTGAGCGGAGGACATTGCGCCTTTTTAACTCTCTCCAGAAACGGGAAAGCCTGCCGGGTGACTGGGGCATGATCTACAGGTGTTGGTTATGTGTAAGTTACGGCCTGAAGTGATGCAAGTCAAGAGGCCTGAATCTCTGCCAAAAGCACATGTCCACTCTCCACCAGTTCTGAGAATTGTTTCACGAACCTGGCTGCAGCTGCGATCCGGCTTCCTCCAGGGCCCTGATGTCTTCTTCCGGAAAGGAGCCATCCCCTTTAGGCCCAACATTCAGCAAAAGATTGGCATCTATTGCAGCAGCATCGGTCAGCATCTGCATGATCTCATCAGCAGTTTTGTGGTTGCCGTCATGTGCTTTGTTATAGCCCCAGGCATGTGGCTGGAGGGTATTGCAAATCTCCTGCGGTTTGTCTTTGTTAAGCTCATAGACCATCCTGGCCACTTCAAACTGCTGTCCCACTTTGGCCCCGACTCCCCGTTCCGGGGCCATGAAATCTTCATCCCCATTGGCACCCTGTTTGAATGAAATCAGTGCATGGGGAGAGAGCGATCTCACCAGGGCATAGGTGGAATCAATGGGGAAGAGGTCCGGACGGCTATAGAAGCCTATGATGGGATCAAACCAGATACCCGCTATGTTAGGATACTGGGTAAAAAGCTCCTTGATCTGTGTGTGAACGAAATCCACATAGATCTGAAAATCAGCCTCTTTTTCAAATTTATACTCAGGTTGAGGTTCCTTGTAAGCTGGTCTGGCATTTTTCCAGCCACTCTCCCTTGAATAAAAATAGGGGTGTTTCCAGTCCGCTCCATAGGAGTAGTAAAGGAAAAGTGCCAGCCCCTTTCTTTCACAGGCTTCATACAACTCCTTGATCAGATCCCGGCCGCAAGGAGAATTCAGCACATTGAAATCAGTAGCTTCTGTTTTGA
>JAGLPR010000314.1 GCA_023137255.1 Bacteroidales bacterium
CCCTGTGTGCACTCCATCCTGGCTGCCCGGCTCGGCCGGTCAGAGAAAGCATATGAAATGTACCTGCGTACCTCGCGTCTCGACCTGGACGATTACAACAACGAGGTCCACGAAGGGCTCCATATCACCAGCATGGGGGGTACCTGGATGTCGATGATTTACGGATTTGGCGGGATGATGCTCAAAGAGGGTCTGCTCAGTTTTGACCCGGCGCTCCCTGATAACTGGGAAGCCCTTTCCTTTAAGATCCTTTACCGGGGACGTATCCTGCAGGTTCGCATCGATAAAAACAAGGTAAGCATTGAGAACCTGGAAGGAGGGGGTGTGGATCTCTTCCTGCTGGGCTCAAAGAGACACCTGGAAAAATCGGGCTCTCTGCTTACAAAACACTAAAAAACAAGGATTTTACAGGTCAAACCCCAGGTCCATAAGCTTAGCTCGCTCATGGATATGGATGGCCTGGAATCCCAGCTCCTGTGACACCTTGATGTTATGGATGTTGTCGTCGAGGAACAAAGTCTCCTCGGGGAGGATCGCTGCATCCTTAATCACAAACTCCCACGCTTCGTGGTCGGGCTTGTGCCAACCAATCTCGTGCGAATAGTAGATCTTCTTAAAAACATCATGCATGGAAATCCCTGCCGCATCGAGATACATCTTCTCAAAGACTTTTACATGCAACTCTGATGTATTGCTCAGCATATACAGCTTGTATCGACTGGAAAGCACCTTTAGCAAATCGGTCCTCTCCTTTGGAATTCTCACCAGCATGGCGTTCCATGCTTCATCAAATGTTTGGTCGGACATCTCCACGCCGGACTTCTTCCTGATCTCATTTCGGAATGTCTCTGTATCAATCTTCCCGGTCTCATATTTAAAGAAAAGATCGGTGGTCATGGAGTGAGGATATTGCATCAGGTCGGACGAAAACCCAAGTTCATAAAAGCCTTTCAGGGTCGCCTGTACATCTATGTCAAGGATCACCCCGCCCAGGTCAAACAGAATATTTTTGATTTTCTGAGGTTGTGCCATGCATTTTGTATATTCGTATCTATCCAAAGATAAAAGAAAAACCAGACAGCCATGCGCATTGGCGGAACCCATTACAGGGCCATATGGATGGACGGTGACCCGGGAGTAGTAAAGGTGATCGATCAGCGGAAATTGCCGTTCGAATTCCGGGTTTACGACCTTAGAAGTGCTAAGGATGCCCATGAGGCCATCGCAGATATGGTGGTACGCGGAGCTCCACTTATCGGGGTGACCGCAGCCTTTGGCCTCTACCTTGAGGCACATCGCAGCGATCCGAATGATTGGTGCCAGGAGGTCAAGGAGGCAGCCTCCCTGTTGATCGCAGCCAGGCCCACTGCGGTCAACCTGCAATATGCGGTCGACCTGGTATTGAACGAGTTAAACTGTGCCGGATCCCGGGAGGGAATGGTAGAGAGGCTTTTTCATCTGGCCATGCAGCTGGCTGAAGAGGAGGTAAGGCGATGTGCACGGATCGGGGAGCACGGCATTTCACTGATCAGGGAAATTCATGAAAGAACCTCCCGCCCGGTGAATATTCTGACTCACTGCAACGCCGGATGGCTGGCGTGTGTGGATTATGGAACCGCTACAGCCCCCATCTACCTGGCTTATGATCAGGGAATTCCGGTTCATGTGTGGGTGGACGAAACCCGACCCAGGAATCAGGGTGCGCGGTTGACCGCCTATGAGCTGGGAGAGCACGGGGTGCCCCATACGGTAATTGTGGATAATGCCGGGGGACACCTGATGCAGCATGGGGAGGTGGACCTGGTGATAGTGGGCAGCGACCGCACCACACGAAACGGGGATGTGGCCAATAAGATAGGGACCTACCTGAAGGCACTGGCTGCATACGATAACAAAATTCCTTTCTATGTGGCACTGCCCTCCTCCTCCATTGATTTCAACATGACCCGGGGAGAAGAGATAGAGATCGAAAACAGGAAACAGGAGGAAGTTACTTATATGGAGGGATGGAGCGAACACCTCCGGGCCCCTCACCAGGTCAGGATCCTTCCTGAAGGATCGCCGGCTGCCAATCCCGGGTTTGATGTAACACCGGCCAGGCTGGTAACCGGACTGATCACTGAAAAAGGAATCTGCCCGGCTTCGGAAGACGGAATAAAAACGCTGTTCGAAAAGTAGGTACCGGATGAGACACGCCGGAAATATCATCCTTTTGTTGTGTTGCACTCTCTCCGGGATGGCCCAGGAACAGAATCCCGCAACCTCCTCTCGACAACCCTATTTTCAGCTCAATTTCCGTACAGGCTCCTTCTGGACACGATCCGAATACCTGGTAGAACAGTTTGAAGATCCCTACAAAGCCATTGAGGCGCGGTTCGGTTTCCAGCTTACCGGTACTGAACTGTGGCAGCAGCAGCACAACTATCCAAAATGCGGATTTGGGATGCACTATTCCGACCTGGTGAAAGATAAATCGGATACCGTGGTGGGGAACCCTTTCAGTCTCTTTGTTTTTTACAGTGCCCCCTGGGCCAGGTTTGGCCGTTTTACCCTGGCCACCGATATGTCGACTGGACTAAGTTATACGGGACTGATTTATGATTCTATTTCCAATCCATATAATGATGTAATCGCCTCTCACATAAATCTTTATTTCGATTTCAATCTAAATCTGAGCTTCAAACTAACCCCCAGGTGGGGCCTTTATGCAGGATATGGGATCACACACTACTCCAATGGAAGGATCCAGATGCCCCAGAAGGGGGTTAACAACTGGGGGTGGAGTTTTGGAATGCACTACCTGATCAGGGAGCCTGTCTCAGAATTTATCTACAGGGAACCGCCCGAATATAGACCTATAAAGTCGATACAGTTGATGTATAGCGTGGGAATTGTTGAGGGTATTCCTACCGGTACCAATGAGGAGCTTAAATTTTTCACCTCCTCATTTACTGCAGATTACGTAAGTCAGCTGAGTCCAATAGGAGCGGTAACTTTTGGCCTGGATATTCTCTATGACGGATCGCTGGAACGTGCCATCAGGGGAATACCGCCCGATGAGGTAAGCACCTGGCAGCAGATGTATCTGGGCTCCCACCTGGGGTACCACTTTATCATCGACCGGGTTACCATTCTTTTTAACCTGGGCACCTATTTCAGGCAGCACTCCCACGATCGAGGATACTATTTTGCACGGGCCGGAGGAAGGTATAGATTCACCGATCATCTCTACGGCCATCTCTGCATCAAGACCAAAAACGGGATCCGTGCCGACTGGATCGAGTGGGGCGCAGCCTATTCTTTGAAGATCAGGTAAACTGTTGCCAGATATTTGTAAATTGTGTAATATTGCATCCCCAATCGGGGAAAATACCAGTTGAAAATTTTCAGGGCCCATAGCTCAGCTGG
>JAGLPR010000315.1 GCA_023137255.1 Bacteroidales bacterium
GAAAGGTTGTTCACCAGGGTGGTCACTTCGGGATCGTTGCCATAGCCCGTCAGCAGCGAATCGGCAAGTCGCAGCAGCAACACATAGCCCACCACTTCATCGCCATGCATGGTGGAGGTGTAGAGGAAGGAGGCCTCCGCTTCATCTGCCTCTACATTGTTGCTGATCTTCAGGGCCAGCAGCAGCCTTCCCTCTTCTGAAGTGCCAAAGGTGTCGAGCCGGCAGATGGCGGGGTAGTCCGAGGCGAATCCCTGCATCATCTGCAGATATTGGTCGTAGGTGGGGTATTTCTGAAAGCTCTCTGCCTCGGTCAGGTCCAGCGCCATGTCACTATCGTCGAATCCCACCTCCTGCGTCCACTGGGCAGCAGTTGACGCAGGGAGAAGAAGAGATATCGCTGTGGAAGCGAGGACGATATGGTGCAGGAGACTCAAGGTTTCGGCTTGAAGTGGATGGTTCCACTCTCCTCTAAACGTTAAAACGGATGTGGAGGATATCGGCCTCTTCCACCACGTAGTTCTTTCCTTCCACCGATAGCTTGCCTTTGTCCTTGCAGGCCTGTTCAGATCCCAGCGAGATAAAGTCTTCGTATTTCATCACCTCGGCACGGATAAAACCGCGCTGAAGATCAGAGTGAATGGCTCCGGCAGCTTCAGGGGCCGTGGCGCCTTTGCGGATGGTCCACGCCCGGATCTCTTTGGGTCCCACTGTAAAGAATGAGACCAGGTTCAACATGGAGTAAGCCGATCGCACCAGCTTACTCACCCCTGGCTCTTCCAATCCGGCATCGGCCAGGAACTCCTTGCGGTCCTCTTCATCCTCCAACTCGGCAATCTCCGATTCCAGTCGGGCAGCCAACACCAGTATCTCTTCCCCTTCTTCGGCCAGGTACTCTTTCACCTGGTTCACATACTCGTTTCCATTTATGGCTGCTTCATCCTCCACATTGCATACAAACATCACCGGTTTGCTGGTGAGAAGGAAGAGGTCCTCCACATGTTTCCGGTCCGCCTCACTTACCTCCAGGGTCCGGGCATTCTGGAAATCTTCCAGGTGGGCCTTGTACTGCTCCAGCACTTCGATGCCTCTTTTCGCATCTTTATCGCCCGTCTTGGCGATTTTGGCCAGCCTTTCCATCTTTTTCTCTACCGACTCCAGGTCCTTCACCTGCAGTTCCAGGTTGATGGTCTCAATATCCCTGACCGGGTTCACCGATCCGTCGATATGGGCTAACTGCTCATCGTCGAAGCACCTGATCACCTGGATCAGGGCATCGGTATTTCGGATGTCAGAGAGGAACTTGTTGCCCACGCCTTCGCCCTGGCTGGCCCCTTTGGTGAGTCCGGGAATATCTACAATATCGACAGTGGCAGGGATCACCTTTTCGGTGGACTGAAAATTTTCCAGGTTGTAGAGCCTGGGATCAGGTACGTTCACCATACCCACATTGGACTTGTTGGAGGTGAAGGCAAAACTGGAAGTTTCCACTTTGGTATTGGACATACAATTGAAAAGGGTGGATTTGCCCACGTTGGCCACCCCGATAATCCCACATTTCAGTGCCATTGTTGAATTTCTATCTTATGATCGATTCTTCTGCCGGCAAATATAATCAAAGAGCACAGAATCTTCGGATAAAAGATATAGAATTGATCACCCCGCTTCCAGGATCTCCCTGAGCCGGATTGCCACTATCCTTTCCTGACCAGGCTGCATCATCCATGTGGTAATCCCCACAGAATCAGATCCTCCCACAGTTTCGATGGAGGGGTGTCCTTCTCGAAGTTTTTGCCTCACCTCATCAGGGCTTATGCTGATTCTATCCGGATCCAATGAAATTCTTAAGGAGGGCACATGATTAGCCACTTCAGGAACATGGATTTCAGGATTTACCCCGGGTATTGAAACCACAGAATCGTGGATAGTGTTAATCTGCTTCTCCCAGAGTGTCCAATCACCTTCATGATCATGCGACAGGTAGGTTTCCACAGTGGCCAGCATGCCCAGAACTTCCTCCTTGTTCACCTTCATCCCTCTGCCAATGGTGTTCCCCCTTGGGGGTGCATGAAGCCGGGCAGCCTCAATATACTCCTTTTTCCCCAGCAACAGGCCGGCACTTTGCGGCCCTCTGAGCCCTTTACCTCCTGAAAAAGCCACCAGGTCAAAACCCATATCAGTATACTTCCATAGGTTTTCTACAGGTGGTACATCTGCGGCACAATCATTGAAAGTCGGAATCCCATGTTTTTTGGCAATTTCAATGAATTCTTTATCCTGGATCTCGCCCACATAATTATTTCCATTAAAAAACCACATCATAGCCGTCTTTTCATTGATCGCACGCTCCAGCTCTTTTCTGGTGACTACTTCAACGATTTTTACACCGCAATTCCGGATGGCATGGGCATATCCGATCCAGTGTGACTTTTGCATGATTACCTCACTTTTCATTCCCGTTAAGTCCGGGATCTGTATCACTTTTTCCTCATCCATACCTGTGAGTATTGCTGCCGTACCCAGAGTAATTGCAGAGGCTGCACCCGCTGTTATGGTAGCAGCCTTGCAGTGCAACAGTGAAGCAATCCTTTGCCCGACTTTGTCCTGAAGGTCATCCAGGAGAACATATTCATTGGTGGCGTAATTATAGGCTTCCAAAACCTCCGGTCTCATGAGGGATCCTGTCATAAAAGTATAGGTCCCTGCTGCATTGATAAAGGTCCGGACTCCCAGCTCTTTAAAATAATCCCGCCGAACCGGATAAGCTGAAGTTGGACTATTGGCGAAAATTCCTGCGCCGAAAAAGCCTCCTACCAGTGGCAATCCGGCCAATCTTTTAAGTAATGTTCTCCTGGTTATCATATTCCTGTAAAATTTAGATTCGATGAGTGTTAATCCAGTGCAGCAATGCAATCGATCTCTACCAGTGAATCACCCGGCACGCCGCCGTAAGTGGCCACTGTCGTTCTTACAGGTGGATGATCGCCAAACCTTCCCCTGTACACCTTGTTCATGGCATGATAGTCATTCAGATCGTGCAAATAGACATTGACCTTCAGTACCTTATCCATGGAGGAGCCGTGCTTAACCAGTTCCTTTTCAAGTTCCTTGAGCACATGGTCGGTATGGGCAGCAATATCTCCTTCAAAGTGGGCTCCTTTGCCTGCAATAAATAGTAAATTTCCATAGGCTACTCCTCCGGAGAAGAGAGGCACATCGTCAGATTGTGTGATGCTGGAGGCAACTTTTTCAGGGGTATTGTTACGGGCCGGTGCAGCCTCGGCCCGGGTTATTCCAAGTCCAACAGCCGTTGCGGCAACTACTCCTTTGATGGCTTTTCTCCGTGAATTCGGTTCTTTTTTTTCCATAATCTCAGTTTTTCTGTTTACTAATTGTACAATGATTTATATTAATCTCCTGATTGCCATTCTGGCATCGAAATTCCGTTAAGGTCCCATACAACTTTCCCTTCCCTGAGGGTCAACTCACACTCCAGTTTCTGTGTCCCGTTGATTCTATGGCCTTTCGTATCAGCAAAACCAAATTGCCCCTTTTTAAGGCTCAGCAGCGTGATATCAGCAACGGCCCCTTTGCTTAGATGTCCCAGTTCCTTATGATTTATATATACGGCAGGCTCCCAGGTGGAGCATTTTATCACCTCCTGCAGAGGCATCCCCATATTGAGAAATTTGGAGATGATATTGAGCATATCCTTCATGCCGCCGTTCATGCTTCCAGTGTGCAGATCGGTACTGATGGAGTTTGGTTTAAAACCCTGCTCCATGGCGGGAATGGCCTGGTCAAACACAAAACTTCCCCCGCCATGTCCCACATCAAACACAACTCCTTTTTTTTGCGCTTCCCATACAAAAGGCCTCACATTCCCATTTTCATCAACAATGGCTGTCCTGCCCCTCACATGTGCAAAACAATGAGTATAAATATCACCGGACCTCAATTCATCCATAAAGAGTCTCTCAAGTGAAAGTTCCGGAATATGTCCGCCAAAATCGATCATCACCGGCAAGCCTGCAATTTCCCCTGCTTTCACGGTTCGAATCAGCGGATCCCATTCCGGGCCGCTGTAGTGGGCAAGCTTTATTCCCACAATGGCATCCGCATATTGCCCGGCCACCATGGCAGTAAGCTTAGGATCCATATCTCCCAGGTTTTGCTCAATGGCTCCGCCCTTCATCCCAGATCCCACAATATTGAGGAAGGCCAGCACCCTGGTTCGGGACTGGTCTATGGTCTGTTCTTTAAAAATCTTGAAATTTTTCCATCCTGCACTGCCTGCATCCACAACGGTAGTTACACCAGACCGGAAGGTAAATCCATCTGGGGGCAGACTCGTAAAGCTGTTGCTGATGTATTCATCAGGCCTTGTCCCCCAGAAAACATGTGCATGTATATCAATCAATCCGGGAGTAATGTACAAGCCTTCAGCATTGATGGTGGTTT
>JAGLPR010000316.1 GCA_023137255.1 Bacteroidales bacterium
GTTGGCCATCTGGAAATAGCGATTCCCAGGCTTTTCCGACGGTTGTTTGATTGGTGAACTTCATGACCGCTGCATCCACCATCCTGGCCACGCGCATATCAATGAGATCGAATGAGAGAATTTTGTCAACCAGAACTCCGTCTGAATTCATGACTTTACCCTCCCGATAATCTACTCGGCTTGCATGCTGGTCCAGTACACTAACAATGGAAGATGCGTAACTATCGGTATATGGCCGGGCAATTCCATGCACGACGAGCGGTGTTGCCAGAAGAGACCCCACTCCGTATTTGACAAAATCCCTGCGGTTCATCATTACAGAAACAAATTACAGAATAATTCTCAACTAATGCTACCAGTTAAAGTTTTCTTAATTAAATGAGATGGGCAGGCGATGCTCCCATTTTCCTTAAATCTGACCAGACTGTACAGATTTCCATATGATCTGCCGGCAAATGTGTAAATTTAACACCATGACTATGAAACGATCACTCCGTGGATACCTCTCCATCCTAATCCTGGCACTGACTATTTGCCATGTACATGGTCAGCAGTCACCCTATATGCAATACCAGGACCATCCTTGGGTGGATTCTGTGCTTGCCACACTTTCCACAGAGGAGAGGATCGCACAGTCCATCTGGATAGCCATTGAATCAGAGGGGGATCTTTCACACTACATAGAAACTGATCATATCATCCGTCGCCATGGTATTGGTGGTCTCATTTTCAATGAGGGTTCTGCTGTGCATCAGGCTGAGCTTATCAACTACTACCAATCTGTCAGCAAAGTACCCCTGGCCATTGCCATGGAGGGTACATGGGGTTCTGAATATCCGGATCAGATGGCCCTTGGAGCCATTATCCATGATTCACTGTTGTATCAGATGGGTACCAGGTTAGCGAAGCAATATAGGCTGCTTGGCATACAGCTTATCCTGCTACCGCTTGCTGATGAAAGCATATCCTCCGCTCTTCTGGAGAATCATATTCTTGCCACGGATAGAGTAAGCATGGGGATCAGGCAGATGGAATCACTAAGCGGCAAGGATACATTAGATAATGATACGGTTACCGCCAGAGCCAGGATGATCCTTGCATTTAAATACTGGTCAGGTCTGCATCTCCCATCTCCGGCCAAAGGTCATGAGGCAGAAGCCATGACAGATAATCCTGATCATAAGGCATTTATCAGAGATCTTTATGCGAATACACTCACTGTCCTGAATAACAGTGACCACTCCATTCCTCTAAAGGGTTTGGAGAAAAAGAGAATTGCCACCATTGCCATCAATCACCATTCCCTTACTGATTTCCAGAAGATGGCAAGCAATTATACCCGAACAGATCATTTTTACTGGGTTCCCGGTGTCAGTATGGAAGATTCACTACTGGAAGTATTGGAATCGTACAATGTGGTGATAGCGGGAGTATATCCTGGCGGAGCGCAAACAGATCACCACTCCGGTCTCCCTGAAGGGATGGAGCATTTTATTGCAACACTCTCAGAAGAGAGCCAGTTGATCTCGGTCTGTTTTGGCGATCCGGATGCCGTTGACAAACTGGACGGACTCCGATCATCAGAGGCTCTTATTCTGGCTTATGAACAGAACAGATGGACGGAAGAACTGGCTGCCCAGCTGATATTTGGAGGTATTGGTGGAGAGGGCAAGCTCCCCGTAGCGATCAATAAAAACTACCCTGCCGGATATGGGATCACCACACCCGGCAATATCCGGTTGCAGTACGCCTATCCGGAAAATGCAGGGATCTCCTCCGAGGAACTAAACCACAAAATAGATTCCATTGCGATGAAGGGGCTGGAGGCGGGTGCTTATCCCGGTTGTGAGGTCATTGCGGCCCGCAAAGGGATGGTGATCTTTCACAAGACTTACGGCCATCACACGTATGATGCAAGGATAGAGGTCCGTAAGAATGACCTCTACGACCTGGCTTCGGTTACCAAGGTAACTGGACCTCTTTCCGGACTGATGGTACTGGAAAGTATGGGCTTGTTTTCATATACGGGTCGCCTGATGGATTTTGTACCCGCCATGAAGGGATCAGATAAAGCAGATCTGGAGATCAAGGATATTCTTTCACACCGGGCCGGACTCTTTCCCTGGATACCTTACTGGGAGAATACTGTAAAGAAGAACGACAGTTATAGAAAACGCTTCATCCGGAACTGTGCTTCCGAAAAATATTCAATCCCCGTAGCGGACCGGGTATATCTGAAGAATAACTACAGGGAGAAGATCTACAGGGAGATCAGGAAGTCACCGCTGGGCGAAGAGGAATATCTGTACAGCGGGCTCGCCTTTTTTCTGTTTCCTGAAATGATTGAAAATCTGTCCGGAGCACGCTACGAAGATTTTCTTTCAGAGAAGATCTATCACAGCTTGGGCGCATGGGATCTGGTTTTTAATCCTCGCAGATTTTATCCTTTGTCAAGGATTGTGCCCACCGAATTCGACACACTGTTTCGCAAGCAACTGGTCCACGGGTATGTTCATGATGAAGGAGCAGCCATGATGGGGGAGTACTCAGGGAATGCAGGTCTGTTCTCCACAGCCAATGATCTGCTGAAGCTCTTCGAAATGTTCAGGCGCATGGGTAGTTATGGAGGAGAGCAGCTCATAGCAGAAGAGGTGCTAAAACAATACTCCAGCTACCAGTTTGCAGAGTATGAGAACCGGCGCGGCCTCGGATTCGATAAACCACTGGTCAATGAGCATGATGGTACGATTGATGACTATCCTTGTCCGGGAGCCTCACCCTCCAGTTTTGGACATTCGGGTTTTACCGGAACATTTGCCTGGGTTGATCCCGAACATGAAATAAGTTATGTTTTTCTCTCCAACAGGGTATATCCAACACGTGACAATAGCCTGTTATACGAGTTGGATATCAGAACAGCCATTCTGCAGAGCCTCTACGATTCAATCATTGATCCTTGATATTATCAAGCTGAAGGCATTTACAAAATACCTTCAATGACCGGCTGCAATGCATCTGCTATTCTGAGGGAGCCCAGATCGGTAGGATGTACCCCGTCGACGCAATTCATCGAAATTAAGATCAAAACAGATGGCACAGGCTACACCTGTTTTCGTCACTCCTTTTCAGGTGATTTTTTAAAGTACAGATAATCAATGTTATAGGTCTTTGGCTTTGATGTTTTTGGGTGTCCGGAAGAAAAACAGCGGGACGGTGAGTGGACAGATGAGCAGGAACTGGTGGGGTATACCCCTGTGAAAAACGGCCAGGGTGTCCCATTTCGCGAAAACAGAAAGTAACAGGGTTGTGACTTTTCATATGCATGTGACTTCTCTACGCTTCAGTTACTTCCTTAAGCGCAGTCTAATCATCTTATTTATAACGATATATACAACCTGTAAATGAGAGGTAGATATTTTAAGGCTCACCACATTAAGAAATAGTTACTGGGTTGTGACTTGCTAAAATCTCAAAAATGACTACTACATTTTTATCACTTGAACAATTGACTGATGTGTACAAAATCGAGCAGGACTGGCTGTTCGAGAAACTCCTGGAAAAGCTAAATTCGCACAGGCATTTAATTCTCGCTGCAGACCAGGGCTGGGGAGTACAGGAATATGTGAGTGAGCTGGGATTCCAACTGGCCGAAAAGAATCCGGATATTCATATTTGCTATATGGATATAAAGACAGCACATGCCTCGACTACTTTGCCGGGACTCTTTGCGGCAGCCCTTTCCCATAGATTTCCAGAGATTACATCCCGAATGGAGATAGACAGCAGTAGCATGGATACGCTCAGATTGCCCGCATTAATTGCTAAAAGAAAAAAAATAAGGGTTGCGGTCTTCCTGGCCAATTCTCATTTGCTTCACCGATTCAGGAATCCATTCTCCTTTCTAAGGACGCTGAAACTAAACCTAAAGAATCAAAAGAACTGTATTTTCTGCCTATACGGTAACAATAACCAACATTTCAGGGACCTGGTAGATTATCCCGGTCCCCTATCCGGATTAGGCCAGCTGGTGGAACTAAAACATAACCCATCGAAGCACAGGTCGACCAGTATCAGAAAATTATTCCATGATCATGAAAAAAATATAGGGTACACCACATCAGTCCATATGTCCTATATGGTGGACAATCATCCTTTCTATCTAAAACTTTTGGCATGGCATGCTTTAATAAGGACGCGACATACCTGTACTTTAGCCATTATTGAAAATGCTATGAATGATCTAATCCATCACTTTGACCACCGCTTTTACAAGATCGTAGAAAGCCTGACGCCAAAACAATTAAGTTTTCTAAAAGCCCTGACGGAAGGAAATCAGAAGCTCTATTCCAAAGACACACGGGGAAAATACCAGCTTGGATCAACCAGCAATATTGCCAGGATTAAACAAAGTCTTGAGAAAAAGGAAATGATAGATACAGGGAATAGGGAAACTGTTTTCACTGATCCCATCTTCAGGGAGTGGCTTCGAAGGCGCTATTTCAGCAGACCATAGCTGACGATCGCAGACTGTGCCCCTAAAAAGAAAAAGGGAGGGTCGGTGAGTAGATATAGCAGTAGGAACTGATGGGTAAGATCCTGTGAATACCTGCCAGGGTGTCCCAATGACGAAAACAGGAAAACAGATGGCACAGGCTACGCTCCCAAAATCGCACAACATGCATTTTTCTAAATCAGGTTTGTGTCCATTGCAACTCCACCCCGTTTCTTGTTAATAGAGACTGGAATTCACTGAGCAGGACCTGGTTGTTGCGTACCATTCTTGGTGTGGTATTTTTTTTCAGTGAATAGGCACACAACGAACCTGCCGCTTCACCAATGGACCATTCGACAGGGTGCAAGCGATAACAACCGTTCGATATATGGGTGGTGCCGATATTTTTGCATCCGGCAACTAAGTTCTCCATTCGTCTGGGTATTAATGCTCCAAGTGGAATCTGAAAAGGAACGCTTGCCATATCAATATAGTTGTTTCCTCCTGTACTGGGATGCAGGTCAAGATGATAATATCCAATTCCTACGGAATCTTCGAAAGGTAAGGCCAACAGTTGCTTACCCGATTCCCCTGCTGCTATTTTCCGTGCTTCTAAGGTGATATCCTGCTCCCTGATAGTATATTCCGCCACTATTCTGCGAGATTCCCGAATATACGGGAATTTGGCCAGGCCATCTTTTGTACCCAGAAGATCTTTTCGCAACCGAAGCCCTTTCCAGCCCACTTTTCCATCCGGACGGGGCGCTTCAGTCTGAAGCCAATAGAGAAGCGAGAGGCTGAGTTGTTTGGCTCTGTGGAGATTTTGATTTCGCACCTCCACCGGAACATCCGTTATATTTCCCAGCATGAAATCATTTTGTGGCCAGTTGATGAGTGTAATGTCACTGGGATACGTCCCTTTCTTAAAATTGCTGCGATCTATCATTCTCCGGTAGAGCCAGAGATTTAAAGATTTCGTTTTGGGCGCATGGCCTTTTTTTCCAGGCGGAATAAATGAAAGCTCTGTGGGGAGTAAAGTGCGCGGATTCGAATAATCAAGAGAGAGGATTGGACCCGGCCAGGCCGGTTTTAACGGAGGCACATACTCTTTCCAGAAATCATACATGGCAGGACGCTCAATGGTATGATCTTCCCCCTCCAGATGATCAATGGCAAAACAATGGGTTAAAGCCTGAATATTTGTGGGATCGGCCTTCTCCGGTGCATGTGGCTCCCCGGTCTGTTGCCGGGATTCAGCCCCAATGACATATTCCGTTCCTGAAAGAGCCAGCAGATCGCCCTCCTCACTGGCATCAATAAAAAGTTTTCCATGTAAAACAATGGATTCTCCCGTGTTCTTGTTCAAACAGCCTACCGCATCTATTTTATCCTGATCTGTAGAGGCTTCAACCGGATGAGTGTTGAGGAAGATCCTTAAATGACCTAAGGCAATGGCCGGAGCAAGCAGTGACTGAAGTACAGCCACGGAAACAACGGGTTCATCGCAGATCCGGGAGACAGAACCATTGCCTGGATTCAGGTACTCTGCCTCCATCGCGGCATTCGTTAAAGGGTAATTTTTTTTGTAGTAATCCCGGATCAGGTGGCGGTACTTCGCATAACTTGCCGTTCGCCCAAAAGATTCAATCCATCGATGTTCATCAGGGGGCACAGCCTGCTGCGATACCTGTCCGCCAAGCCAGTCAGTAGGTTCAGTTAGAATTACGGAAGCTCCATTTCGGCAAGCGGCTAAAGCAGCTGCACATCCTCCCAGACCTCCTCCAATGATCACAATGTCGCTCATCAGTTCAGCTCCTGTCCGGGTATTGCTAAAAGATGACCGGGAAGCATTGGCAAGTGTTGAGGTGAAAATGCCTGCGCTGAAAAACCCGCATTGTTCGAGAAATTTTCTACGTTTCATAAGAATGGATCAATTTCCCAGGAATTGTAGTTCCCCATTGGAGTAGTTTATTTCTTAAGTTTAAGATCAGCCAATGGTTTTTCTACTTCAATAATTGTCTGAATAATGATCATATTCACCACTCATCACCCTCTTTACCGCTTCCAGATGGCTAAATCCATATTTCATGTCCGGTAACAGATAGCTTCCTTCCACCCATTCATTCCAGGAAAAGATGGTTATGAGTTTAGGTTGTTCAGGCCGTTCGTCGCAGTATTCTTTTGCTTTTTGAAGATAAGCGGCAAAACTTTCCGGCGATTTATTACTATGAGTAATATGCTCTTTCCCTTTATGTGGAAACCTTGGCGTATCATCCCAACCAATTGAAACATTCGGAAAATAGGGAACATCCAGAGTTGAATCCAGTATCTCTCTCTTTTTCATTGTTTCAGCACCCAGCTTTATATAATCTTCCATAGGACCCCAGCCATATTTTGTCACACTGTTCACTCCTAAATATTCAATGATTTCATTGACGCTTTTTCCTTCACTTAAATCATGACTTAGCAAACTTGGGGTCATTCCGCCTCCGGCCCTGAATTGAAGATGCATTCCCGGTAACCCAGCTTTCCTTGTCTCCTCTCTGAAGTATGCAAGGGCATCTCTTGTATTTTCAAGTCCGCCCAAACCCTTCACAAGGTTATCCGGAGAGAAGACATAAAACAGAGCCTTATCATCAATTTTAAAATAGTTAGGTTTCTTGAAATACTGATCTATGGCCCTGTGAACAATTTTTTTAAAGTTCTCTATATCTGTGGGACCCTCCCAAAGCACTGATGTGTCATCCCCATATTCATGTACATTCCAATAGTTCCTTCTTACAGTATGATTTGCCCACATAATGTAAAACTTCATTTTTTCATTGTTCTTGGCTTTCAGAAACCCGTTGTTCAGGGTGCTTTCCAGAAACGGTCCCCCGTCAAACCAATACCAATCGAAAATAAACACATTGACACCGTGGTCGGTAGCCGTATTAATCCATTTTTCCATGACTTCAGGATCATCATCCATTTCATAACCCCATAAAGGCACCTTGGGTTGATAATGACCCTCAAACCTGGGAGTTCCTTTCTTAATTATTTCCCATTCTCCCATCCCCTCCGGCCATAGCATATCCCCAAAACGTTCATCATGGTGGCAGGATGGCCAGATATATGCGGCCACATAATACTCGTCGGCTAATTGTTGATCACTCTTTTCGTGAGTACAGGAGTATGACAAAAAGAAAACAATGAAGGCGAAAAGAAAAAAATGGCTATGGCTTGATTTTCGGTTTTTCATTCTATTTTGCTTTAGGGGTGTTACTGACAGCTTATTTAATCAATTTCCAGGACAGATCCGGCAATATGCCTGGTACCATTTTTAAGATTAAAATAGTAGGTAACCAGCACCCGGCTCTCATCCAGCATGACGGCCCAGGGATATCCAATATCAGTACTGCCACCGTCTTCCCTTATAATAATCTCCTCAGCAGTACCATAATCGGTACATTCAGCATTTAAAATGCGCGCTCGGATTCCATAGGGCTTATGCCGGTACCCATACACCAGGAACACCCTGTTATCGGGCAACCGCAAAGCCTGCAGCGGATGCCCCTGAAACCCCATTTTTTCCCATGGTCCAAAAGAGTTCCCCCCATCAGTTGAACGGGCAATACAGGCCTGGTCTTCAAGACCAGCTGAACGGATAAAGGCCACAAGATCTCCTTTGGGTGTTTCGTACACGGAAGTTTCATTGAATGCAGCCTCGGTGTCCTCTGCTACCGGGCATGAATATTGCCAGCTCAACCCTTTATCTTCAGAGATCAACAGATAATTGGACGTTTTCCCCAGATTGTTGGGATCACTACCTGCAGCAACCACCCAGAATATGCGGCCATCCTCTCCTTCCCACAAAGCTCCGCGATTGTATGCCGGCAGTGGATCTCCCAGGGCGGAATACTTGACTTCAGGCGGGATGTTCGGTGGATAGAAGGGTCCATCCCAGGAATTTCCCATATCCGACGAACGCATCATATAGCCCCCCATAAATACAACGTTCCCCCCGTGTACAAATACCGGCTGCTTCAGATCTTGTGCATCTCCCCGGATAAATGCCCATGTATAACTTGTACACAGGAGTGTGCCATCTTTGAGTTTAAGCAAACAAGGATCCTGTGAGCCCCCAAAGGGGTGAGCTGAAATCAATTCCGGTTCTTTTGACCATGACAATCCATGATCCCTCGAGCGGACAAATACTAAATAGCTGTTGGGGTCCACATGGGTGGTGCGTTTTTCAAGAAATACTTTCCGGTCCGGAGCCCTGCGAAAAGCTACCAGGATCTCACCGTCCTCATTTTTAATTACTGAAGGAAAAGCTGCATAGAATGAAGGATCCTCATAGATCACAAAATCCCTGATCTTTTGTACCTGCCTGATTGTGTCAGTTTTGGCAGGTGCTTTAGCAAAAATTGTAACGGTAAGTATTAAAAGAAAAGTTGTGCTCACCAAATGCTCCAGTTGTTTTGCAGTAGTGTTCATAAAATTGATCTTCAGCATTTTAAACCCGATATTCTTTTTAACTTTAGCAACGATGCTTTGTGCCGCGTATTTCCATGGCATATTTATAAACAAGATGGGGAAATTAATTCTTCAAAAAAAGCAACTATGGTTCTTTATCATCATGTTTGGTGTGGCAATACTCTCACAAGCAAGAGACCATTTGGGGCATTCACATTTTACCACTGGTGATACAATTTACCTCGATCCGGTGAATGCTCCAGGAAACAAAATCAGACATGAAGGAGCTGCCCCTGACATGGGGGCTTTTGAATTTGATGTAAGTTCTTTCAATCATCCATAAAAATCCAATCATGAAAAAAACGTTTGTGAAGTTATTACCCCCTGCTTTACTGGTCATTCTTGCGGTTGTTTACCTGTTTTCACAGGGTATGACACCCATTTCCTCCCAGAATCAAACCCTCCGGCTCCCCGGTGCAAAACAATATATTGAAGCCGGTACATATCCGAGTCTGCAGGACGCCATAAACGCACTCTCAGAGGAGGGTGGTGTTGTTCGAATCCCTCCCGGAGTATTTGAGATCTATGAACCACTGATCATCAATAAACCTGATGTACAAATTGAGGGGGCCGGGTGTGCCACACACATCAAGAATATGAATAGAGAGGGTAAGCCTGCCATGCTTTTGCAGCATCTGGATAAAGGAGAGGGCCCCGAATTGGAATTGTGGCGGATCAGCTTGTTGAATTTTCGTATTACCGGAAACGAAAAGAGCGGACACGGCATTGAAGCCCGTCGGATTAACGAATTGTTCATGCAGGGTGTAACCGTCAGTTACCACGGTGGTGACGGGATTAAGCTCTATTACTGTTATGAGGATCCGCGCATTGCTAATTCATTATTCACTTATAACAAAGGAACAGGAGTGAATCTGATTGGCTGTCACGATATTATCGTTTCTGCCAATCAGTTTGAGGAGAACCAGGATGCGTTGCGCTGCACGGATGGATACAATCTGTGCATGACAGGGAATAACCTTGATGATCATCTGGGAAATGGGGTGGTGATTGAAAACACCTATGGATCAGTGCTGGCAGGAAATATGATCGAAGAGTGTGCGGGCAAAGCAGTTATACTCGGCAAGGATTGCTATGGCACCACCATCAGTGCCAATGTGATAGCGCATAATGGCTCCGGCGGGGTCGACCTGAAGGACGCTCATGGGTGCGCCGTAAGTGCCAATACCTTTACCATCATGGGAAAAGATGCACTTGAAATAGGTCCGGAAAGCGGGAGAATTACTGTATCAGGTAATAATTTCTCCGATAGCTACATTGGACAGTATGAAACCAAACGCATTGAAGATTTAAATGCCGGAGGTCTTGTTCTTGAAGGCACCTCAGATATATGTGTGGTGGGAAACCTGATCTCATCGGTACGTCCCAAAGCATTGGAGCTGAGAGGTAAGCCAAGTGAACGTGTCAATTTTTCAGGAAATGTGATTACAGATGCGCCCACTGATCAGGCATACCTGAAGAATTCCATTGTAGAACATAACCTGAATTAATTTTTTTTACAGGCTGTCCTATAGGGTTATCACAATGTTTTAATGCGGACATTTCTGAAACTGATGGATGAATCACCATGTTTCCCCTGAATGCCAATACTTCCTTTTGTAGGTAATTCTGCAAATGGTGTTGGAAGCCAGCTGGGTATTTCGCTGCCATCCGGATTTGTCTTTCCGGATGTCCATTCAGCCATATCCATACTGGTCACTTTTTTACCGTTTAGCACAATATCAATCTGCTGGCCTTTGCAGGTAACCTGAAACTTATTCCATTCCCCGGGTTCGTTGACCACTTTTTGCTCACTGGCAGGAAGGTGGCCAAAAATCGCCCCGCACTGATAATCTTTTCTTGCCTCCCCCCACTTTTCGCAGTAATCATCTGCAATTTGAATTTCTACTGAATTGGGGATCCAGTTCTCTTCATCCGTACAATAGATAATGATTCCGCTATTTGTACCGACCTCATTCTTGAACTCCAAATCAAGTACAAAGTTTTCATGCTCACCAGGTGCCCATATTACTTTATCTTCAAGAGCGATCAGCACATTGTCCTGAATCTCCCAGCTTCCTGTCTCATAGGTGGCCTGGCTAAACTCTTCGCCAAATAACGGGTTCCAGTTTGACTCTGTATTTGAACAGGCAAGGTTTCCAAAACAAAATACCAGGGATATCAACAATAATTGAATGATTTTCATTTTTCGAGGATTTGACCATTAATTATATGTGCGCAAAGCAAGTTAAAAATAAATAGCGAAAGATACTTTCCAATTTGAATTGATTAAACTCTCTCTTATCTTTATAAACACTTGGATGCTTATGATGTAACAGGATACCATTAAAAAGTTACACTATGAAATCCATCCGAACTAAAATGATCGTTACCGCTTTGTCTTTCGCAGTATTATTTTTTGCATTCCATCCCTGTGTGAACGCTCAGAAACCCGGAACCGGTAAACATGAGGGGAAGATTTGTGATGTTACCACCTTTTCCATGAATAAGATCTGCAAAGAGTGGGATGGCCAGTGGCAGGGGATCGGGGTTGCCTCGGACGGGAACTGTTATTTTGCTACTTCCACTCATTCAAGCGGACACGGGGCCGGGTTCCATATGTATAACCCGGGGACAAAAGAACATACTGTGATTGCGGAAGATATGACAGTGATCTGCGGGGAGGAGAATAGCGGGTCTCAGCAGGGAAAAATTCATAGTCCCATCGTAGAACTGGGCCAGATTACCTATGGGCAGACAGGTGGTGTTCCCTGGTTCTATGTGGATATGCATGGAAATTGCTGGTTTTCCCTGTGGAAAAGGGAGTGGCAATATGAACATGATTCAGGCAATCTCTATTGCTACAATGTGAAGGCCGGGAAGATCATCACCTATCACGATGTACTTCCGAAAGAGGGCCAATTGATAGACGGGACCCCCGTAACAAACCCGTATTCCTATGATGTCAGGTGCTGGAATTGGGTCGGGGCCCTTCCCGGAAGTGAGAAATGCCTGTTTGCCCTGGGACACTGGGGGGGCGGTGATGAGAGATTGTGGCTCTTTGACCCCTCCAAGGATCTATACAATGGCGAGGCATTTGAGCCTATTGCCTATATCGGATCCACTTTCCATGAGACCGCCATGGGAGGTGACAGACTCTATTTTGTACAGTATGAGGATCTGGAGGTTCAGAGGACTCAGAGTGCTGAATTGAACAGGGACGAGGATCCGGATATTGTGGGTTATAACTCAAACCTTCACCTGAGAAGTATTTCAATCAAAGAGGGGGATGACCGTACCATTACAGACCATGGAAAGATTGTCGACCAGGAGGGAAGGGCGGCCCGTATGATCAACTCAATGGCAGCTGATGACAAAGGCTGTGTATACATGACAGGAGCCTGGTATATCAAGTCCGACAGTGAAGCTACCCTTCAGCTCCTGCTTTTCGATTATCCCGGCGAGGGACTCTATCAGTTGATGAAACGCGGTGAGTTCTTTGCTGTGGCAGAAACAGGAACATATTGAATCCACAGCGTATTTGCCAGCAGCTTTTCAATATAAGGGTTTGAAAATCGGGACTGGGTCCATGCTGGCCCTTTTCATAATAGCTTCATTCAGTAATATTTTTCATCATACCTCACTATGAAACAAACGACCAAATATCTCATGCTCCTTTTTACTATTCCATTTGTGATTGGATCATGCAAACATCAAAGTTATGTTGAGGAGTACACAGAGACCATATTTACCTATCCATTCTCTGATACCAGCCCTCTTCCTATTATCCAAAAAAGAAATGATATTTATCCCTATTCCCGCATCGACGGTTTCAGTCATACCGGTCAGCCCGAAGAGTGGAAGATGGTGAAACTGGAAAATGAGTATATCGAAGTATACATCCTTCCCGAGATGGGGGGCAAGCTGTGGGGTGCCGTCGATAAACAGACGGGCAAGGAGTTTATTTATATGAATGATGTGGTAAAATTCAGGGATGTGGCCATGAGAGGTCCATGGACCTCGGGGGGGATTGAATGGAATTCTGGTGTGATTGGCCATTTTCCCGGAGGAGCAGCTCCTGTCAACTACAAGATCTTTACCGACGAAAAGGGCACAGCACACTGTGTGGTTGGTGGCATGGATCTTTCTTCCCATATGCAATGGAGGGTCGATATTGCTTTGCCGGTGAACACATCCTACTTTGAGACAAAGATCAACTGGTACAATGCTACTCCGTTTTTCCAGTCCTACTACCACTGGAACAATGCTGGTGTGAAGAGTGCTGAGGATCTCCATTTCTATTTTCCTGGTAATTTCAGACTGGGCCATGACGGCTTAGCGAATCCATGGCCCGTGGATGAGGAGGGAACAGACCGCTCGTGGTATAAGAACAATGCGCATTTTGGGCATTGTTCTTACCACATCTATGGAAGCCTTGACAATTACTTTGTTTCCTATTACCATGATGAGGATTTCGGTTCGGGTCACTGGTCACCAAGTTATGGGGCACCGGGAAAAAAGATCTGGTTGTGGTCACTGGCCAGGAATGGAGCCATTTGGGAAGATCTGCTCACCGACACACACGGACAATATGTGGAGGTGCAGGCCGGAAGAATGCTTAATCAGAACAGTGTGAGCAGTGGCCGTACCCCCTTTAAACAACCCGCTTTTGTTCCTTATAATGCTGACAGCTGGGTGGAACGCTGGTTTCCGGTCAGGGAGACCGGTGGAGTTACCCGCGTTGCTGAGTCGGGCACCATACACCTGAAATATTCGGACGAAGGGATGACTCTGTTGTTTTCCCCGATCCGGGAAATCAGTGAAACCATGGTCGTGCTGGTCAATGGCAATGAAGTATTAAACGACCCTCTGGCCATCTTACCATCAGAGGCGATGGAGTGGGCATTTGATGGCATTTCGAAGGATGATCCCCTTGAAGTTTATCTGGGCAGTGAACAACTCTACTCCTCGGCGGAGAACTATATTATGGAGCGACCCCACACTGCACCGTTCGATGCTCTGGACGACCCCTATATTCTGGCGCAGGAACTTGAAAATAGAAGGTCATACGGGAAAGCACTTGACACCTACCTGGAATTGCTGGATAAAGAACCCATGCACCTTAGTGCCACAGAGCGGGTGGCAGAACTATATGCCCGGCGGGGTGAATTGGATCAGGCCGATCGCTATGCAAGAAAGGTGCTGGAGATAGATGCCTATCTGCCAGGCGCCAATTTTATTTACGGTAACATACAAAAATTGCAGGGTAATTACACTGATGCAAAAGATGGTTTCAGGTGGGCCATGCATTCCCTGGAATTTCGCAGCGCTTCTTTGCAACTCCTTTCGGAGATCAGCCTCGTGGAAGGTAATTTGGAACTGGCTTTTGAACAGGCCTCACAATCACTCTCTTATAATGATCAGAACCTGAACAGCTATAAGATCCAGACCATTGTACAGCGTAGAATGAACCATCGAAAAGATTCAGAGAAGATATTGGCTACCATTCTGGGGATTGACCCCTTAAATCATTTTGCACTTTTTGAAGCGTACCTTCTTCAACCTGGTTCCGGGAGTCTGGAAGCTTTTAATAACTCCTTTAAAAGTGAGATGGCCAGGGAGGAATACCTTGAAACAGCTCTGTTTTATAAAAGATTAGGTTTGTATGAAGAGGCAGTGAAGGTGCTTGAAGAGGCCCCAGCCTATCCGGTGATCGATTACTGGTTGGCCTGGCTGAACAGAGATGACCAGGAGAAATCAAACAGTTTCCTGGAGAGGGCTCTGAAAGCAAACCCTGAGTATGTTTTTCCATACAGAATTGTAACAATGCAGGTCCTGGAGTGGGCATCATTGCAGAGTCCCTCGTGGATCACCGATTATTATTCTGCGCTTATTCTCTGGAACAGGGGACGTGATGTTGAGGCAAAGAGCCTGCTGGTGAAATGGGGAGAAGAGCCGGATTTTGTCCCCTATTATTATACCCGGGCTTGCCTGGCCGGATTGCAATCCGATGCTGCATTGGAAGATATAAAAAGGGCCCTGGCCATTGACCCCGGTCAGTGGCGGATGTACAGGGTACTGACTGATATCTATAATCTACGTGGCGACTATTCATCAGCACTTGCGCTGACTGCCGAGGGACACGAGAAGTTCCCGGGAAATTATATTCTTGACCTGGCTTACAGCAAATATCTGACACTCGCCGGAAATCATGATCAGTCGCTGGATGTACTGCATACAATGAATGTACTGCCCTTCGAGGGTGAAAATACAGGTCACGATCTGTATGAGTACAATTACCTGATGCTGGCATATGAGAGTTATAAAGAGGGAGATTACGAAGAGGCACTTGAATATCTGGATAAATCTGAAGAGTATCCGGAAAATCTGGGATCGGGTATGCCCAGTTATCCTGATTACCGCGACCAGAATAACTTACGAATCATGATTTATAACCGTACCGGAGATACCGTGAAATCACGTGAGACACTTGAGAAGATCCAGCAGTATACTAAAAAATTCGGAGAAAAGAGAGGAGGGAGTCTGTTTGACCAGCAGTTTTCAACATCAATCATTCAACCATTCTAATCGTAAGCTGTTTCAAATGAATATGTCATTCATTGTGCCTCTTCTCGGGTTGTCTCTTACCCTGGTTTCGTGCAAGCAGTCAGATGTCAGCGACCGCCCTAACATCATTTTAATCATATCGGATGATCAGAGCTGGACCGATTACAGTTTCCTCGGACATGAACAGATCAAGACTCCAAGGATTGATCAGCTGGCAGAAGAGGGACTCACTTTTACAAAAGGTTACACCACAGCCCCGCTTTGCAGACCGGCTCTGGCTTCCATGGTCACCGGCCTCTATCCCCATCAGCATGGTGTTTTCGGCAATGATCCGGTATTCAAGCCAGGTGAAATGCAGGTGTACGGAGCAGAATGGTTGATCCAGCGGGCCCAAAAAAATGAGTCCATTGTAGCAGGCATTGAACAGGTGTCCACTCTGGCGGATCTGCTCGGGGAGGCTGGTTATCAGTCGCTTCAAACCGGAAAGTGGTGGGAAGGTGATTATTCAGTGGGGGGATTTACCGAAGGGATGACGCACGGTGATCCTTCCCGTGGAGGCCGTCACGGAGATGAGGGACTAAACATCGGCAGGGAAGGTCTCGACCTTATTTATGAATTTATTGATAGAGCGAAGCAGCAGGAAACACCATTTTTTGTCTGGTATGCACCCTTCCTTCCCCATGCTCCCCACAATCCGCCCGACACCCTTAGGGATAAATACCTGTCGCTGGCACCAACTCCGGCTGTGGCCAATTATTGGGCCATGTGCGAATGGTTTGACATCACCTGCGGTCAGCTGATGGATTACATCGAACAGAAAGAGTTGAGTGAGAACACCCTGTTTGTCTATGTCACCGATAACGGCTGGATCCAGGATCCCGACAGGCCCAACCGTTTTGCTCCAAGGTCCAAGAGGGAACCCTATGACATGGGGATTCGCACACCCATCATGTTTCGCTGGAAGGGGGTGATTGAACCTGAAATGGATCAATCCACCCTGGTGAGCAGCATAGATATTGCCTCCACCATCCTGGGAATCTGTGGTATTCCAGCATCTCAGGAGATGCAGGGGATCAACCTTCTGGATAAAGAGGTGAGACGAGGGCGTGATGCCATTTTTGCAGAGACCTACAGCCATGATTTTTCCACCATCGATTCCAGCCTATGGTTCCGGATCGTTGTTACCGATCCCTGGAAGCTGATCCTGCCTGATCCTGTGAACCAGCCCGAGAAAACCCCGGAACTGTATAACCTTAAGGAGGATCCGCATGAGTGGAATAACCTTGCTGAGGTTTACCCTGAAATTATTGCCAACCTTAGCGGTAGGATTGAAGCCTGGTGGGGTGAAAATGAACCCTGATTAATTAAAATTTAATTATTGTCATGAGAATAAAGATCACACTCCCTTTATTTTCCCTGCTTCTTGGTTTCACCAGCATCCATATACAAGCCCAGGAGCTTGAAGAGTTCAGGTATCAAGGAGAGGATTTAGCGCCTTTGAATAACACAGTCCGGAATGAATTCCAGTTTAACGGCTTTACCAATTACTGGCACGACACTTATACTCACTGGTACGGCTATGGAAATCTTTTCAAAATGGCAATCCCAAATGTTGAAAAGAACATTTTACAAAGCAAAGTGGATATTGCAGAAGATATGGGAATCCCCGGATTGGTGATGCAGGAGGGGTTTATTACGAACTTAATTTCAGCCTCCTACAAAGTTTTGGAACATCCGGACAGAACTACTTTGGAACATTCGCTCAGGTCGGGGAATGTTCTTGTTTTTATAAACCTCGAAAATCTATCATTTCTACAGGATGAAACACTTCCTCTGCATGCGAAAGCACGGACTATAAAGTGGTGGTTTGATATCTATCATGAATTATATATTGTATATACAAACGTCCGAATGAAGAGACAATATTATATCCGGGAATTGGTTGATATAGATATCTTTGGAGTGGGCATGGTACATAAAATGCTTGATCTGGGCAATGAAATCAATGAATCTGAGGATCCTTCTGATGTAGCGATGCAATCTGGTGTTCCGGCAATCCAGCAGATGTACCTGGATCTTTTAATCGAAGTATTTGAGAAACAACAACATACATCACGGTATCCCGAACAGACTCTTGAACTGTTATCCGATAGTCTTTCCAATTCTGTAAGAAGAAATATGCATTGGTTTGATGAGGATGCTTTTAAAAAAATATAGCAAGAAATACTCACTGTCATTGATAGCACATCTTCCCGGAAAATTAGAAATGATTACAGAGAGTTAATCGAGATCTTATAGAGGCTCAAGAATCAACTTTCCCAGTTTTCAGTTAAATGACTCATTTTTCTTTGAGATCATTTTATTTGGATGTAAATTATTGAATTAATTGATCAAACAGAGACCATGACTCAGAACAGAAGAAGCTTCATCCGCTCATCTACCATCGCTGGTTCGGGTTTACTGCTTAATCCCCTGCGTGCATTGGATCGGCAGCTTATCAAAGCAGATTCATTGATTGGAGTGCATCCTTTCATTTTTGAAAACGAGGATGCAGTGTTCATCATGAAAACGGATGTGGATGTCAAGACCAATGCATCAGCCATTAAGCAGGCCGGATTAAGTTTTGGAAGGTCTGTTTTTGGCCTCACCGACAACCCGGATAACGGAGTACCTCTCACACATAAAATTGTAATCAAGCCTAACCTGACCTGCCGTGGTAAATGGGATCCGGATTACACCATTGAACGATCCATGGGGGTAGTTACTGATTCGAATTTTACAGAGGGTGTTATCGAAAGCCTTAAGGAGCTCGATATAGTCGGTTCCCAGATATATGCACGTGAGGTGAATTGTCCGGACGACCTGGCTGAAGGTGGATATATCGATATGGCAGTGAGGACCGGAATTGATCTGAAAGGCATCGATACCCCCTATTTCGATTTAAACCCGGATCAGATACAATGGATTGATGTAGAGGATGGGATCTACTTTAAAAGGATCCCTTACCTCTGGCCAGTGAATGCTCCGGACTCCTGGCTTCTTAACATTTCTAAATTGAAAGCCCATGCAATGGGTTTGACACTCTGTGCCAAGAACCTCCAGGGGGCCATTGCCATGAATTATCAGCAACATTGCAGGAACCATGGAAATCATTTAGACATTCGGGAAGAAGATATCGTGGCGGATGCATTTAGTACGATTCAGAATAACTATAATCGTCACCTTGCAGATGGTATTCCGCGTTGGGACAGGCCCGGACAGGATGGAGGTATCTGGATGGAAACCTGGGCATCAAGATGCCTGGATAATAACTCTGTAACCCTAGCAGGCCTTCATGTGATCGAAGGTGTCTATGGAAGAGATGGTCACTTTATAGATGGTCCGAACGATGGTGGACTGGCCAATGACTATATGACCAACGTGATCATTTTTGGTCTCAATCCATTTTATGTTGACATCATAGGTCACTGGATTGGCGGACATGAACCGGGTAACTTCGGGCTCTTCCATATGGCAAAGGAACACGGTATGATATCAACCATTAATCCGGCTGATATTCCTGTATATGAATGGGATACTGAAAATGGGGCAGAGCTGAAAGACCTGGATGAATTTCAGCGCTATCCTCTAATGACCGGTTATCTGCGGAAAGATTATGATGGGGCCAATGAAGATTACTGGCATATGGTGGACGAGGATTTCGACTATTCAACGGGTACCAATCCCATCATGATGGGCGCCTTGTTTAACCTGGGTGAAAATTTCCCCAATCCTTTTAGTGAGAATACGCATATTCCCTTCCAGATCCGGAAAGCGGATCATGTATTAATCGAGGTTATTAATGAACAGGGAAAGACCGTTGATATCCCGGTAAACAGGCAAATGATGCCAGGAAATCACATGATCACATGGTACAGCAGCAATCATCCGGCTGGATTATATCTCTACAGGATGCGTTTCGAGGGTATGCTCCATTCAGGGAAAATGCTGGTAGTTCACTAAGCAATCGCTTTCTATTCCTGAAATTCAAGGATCCCAAAGTATTCCGGCAAATGAAAATCTGGTTTCGGTGAATCGATGGGTGCCCATGTAAGCCAGTGGGGGTGGGAGGTTTGATCTGCACATTTATAGAAATTTCCACGCCAGACAGTGCCTGCATCCGGGTTGGTAAAAGCATGATAATTGGTCAGTACCGAAAAAGGAATCCTGTATTCAACTGTCCAGGTGGTATCGTTTTCAATTTCGGGATCAACAATATCGGGAAGCGAGTGCGCTACCTCTATCTGCTGTATGTCCTCCTCACTGATAAGGGTCCTGTTGGTCCGAGGCTCTTCCTGGTGGTGAAACAACATGGTGCCTCCGCAATTCATCTCCAGGTTAAAATAGCCTTTTTGAGCACTCTCGCCAGGGCTAAAGAAGAATTCCACACAGCTGTCAAAATAGACAGGATCCTGGTTATTTTGATGCACAGCCTTGACATACCGGTCTTCAACCCGGAAAATGAGATAAACCGCCGAATCGTCATAGGTCATTTTTGCCTGTGTAAATGGAAAATGTTCAGGTTTATCTCCCATAAAGTATTGCAATTGAAGAGGTTCAATCTTGGTCCATGGCAGCTTATTCCATTCGGCATTTATTACAGGTTGCACACCTGTTCGCTGAACCTTATATTTCAAGATCGTCCCGGTCTGTTCACACGCCATTATCGGGAGACAAAATAACACTAAAAGCAGGGATCACCCATAGAAATGAAGTAAAAAGAACCATGGCGTAGTGACCTGTTTTAAATATTAATGGGTAGTTTTGGGCTTCATTTTCAAATATGA
>JAGLPR010000317.1 GCA_023137255.1 Bacteroidales bacterium
ACAAATACAAGAACCACCACAGAGGCGACCCCCAGTAACAGGGAGATAAATGTTTTCTTGGCCATTTTGGCCCATTTCACCACGTTCTCGGAAAAGAGTACCAGCGGGATCCCGAGCAAAATGGTGACCCCCATGAGATCGCTTGAGAGCCCCGAAATGGATTCAGGAATAATGTGCATATTTCCGATAACCAGTCCCCCTGCATAGCAGATCACCACTACTCCGATCTTATTGATGATGGAAAATCGTGTACTGTAGAAAAGAAGGTAAGCAGGAAACAGAAAATAGAAGATTATTATTGCAACTCCCATACAATTTAGCTTTTAGGTATGCTCCAAAAATAGTCATAAAGTCGAAAGAAAAAAGCGAAAAGCTAAAAGGCGAAAGAGCCGGTTGCGATGGCGCCGGCTCTTCTTCATACTTTTGACTTTTGACTTTAAGCTGCTATTCCGGGCACTCCTTAAAGCTTTTTTCGTACTGCTCAATGGCCCTGTAGCTCATACCCATGCTGGAGAACCCACCGTCGTGGAAGAGGTTCTGCATGGTTACTTTCTTAGTAAGATCGCTGAACAGGGTGATGCAGTAATCGGCACATTCATCTGCAGTGGCATTGCCCAACGGAGACATCCTGTCGGAGAAATCCTCCAGTTTATCGAATCCACTGACCCCGCTTCCTGCAGTGGTGGGTGTAGGTGATTGTGAAACAGTGTTGATCCTGATCCGCTTGGACCTTCCATACATGTACCCAAAGCTGCGGGCAATGGACTCCAGGATTGCCTTGGCATCGGCCATGTCATTGTATCCTGCAAATGTACGCTGGGCAGCCACGTAGGAAAGGGCCACCACAGAGCCCCAATCGTTGATGGCATCCATCTTCCTGGCAGTACTCAACACCTTGTGCAGAGAAAACGCAGAGACATCCAGTGTCTTGTGGTAGTACCCATAATTCAGGGCATCATAATCGAGCCCTTTTCTCACATTGGGTGACATCCCGATGGAGTGCAGCACAAAATCGACCTTTCCTCCCAAAACCTTCATCGCTTGCTGAAAAAGATTCTCAAGGTCCTCCAGACTGGTGGCATCTGCTGAAATCACCTGTGCATTGGTCTTTTCAGCCAGTTCATTGATGGTACCCATCCGGAGTGCAATGGGTGCGTTGGTCAGCACAATCTGTGCGCCCTCCTCATGGGCCTTTTCAGCCACTTTCCATGCAATGGATTGCTCATTGAGCGCCCCGAATATGATTCCTTTTTTCCCTTTAAGTAAATTGTAAGCCATAACAAACGATTCTTATTATTGGTTTTCTGCCCTAATAACAAATGAAAGCTCGGATTGTGCGAAATGGTTTTAAACCCTGAGCAGAACACGGGCATTGGAAAGTGCTGCATCGGTAACCTCTTCACCGGAAAGCATCCTGGCTATTTCCGTAACACGCTCTTCAGTTTTCAGTTTCCTGATTCTGGTATAGGTGGCATCGGTGGTATCTTCCTTGAATACCACAAAGTGGTCGCCTCCCCTGGAAGCCACCTGCGGCAGGTGGGTAATGGCCAGTACCTGTCTCCCTTCGGCCAGGCGAACCATGATCCCTCCTACTTTGTCTGCAATCTCTCCGCTGACCCCGGAATCTATCTCATCAAAAATCAGGGTGGGCATGCCTTTGCGGTCGGATACCATCGCCTTAATGCAGAGCATCAGCCTGGAAATTTCACCACCGGAGGCCACCCTTGATATCTCTTCCAGCGGAAGCTGTTTGTTGGCCGAAAAAAGAAACCTGGCCTGGTCCGATCCGTTCAGATCAAATGTCTCTGTTTTGCTGAGCTCTGCCTGAAACCGGGCATTGGGGATTCCAAGCTGCTTCAGCTGTGATTCTACCTTCTTCTGCATCTCCCCGGCGGCAGCGGCACGCTTGAGGTGAATTACATCTGCCTGCTTTTTAAGGGTAGTCATCAATCCTGAGTGCTCATTCTCCAGCTTCCGAATCTTCTCATCAGAAAAAGTCACAACCTCAATCCGACTGCTCAGCTGGTTCCTTAGCCCGATTAATTGTTCAAGGTCCCTCACCCTGTGTTTCTGCATCAGGCCGAATAGAGTGTCGGTTCGCTCCCTGAGCTGCTCCAGCCTCCCTGGTTCCATCTCCGTTTTCCCCGCCTGGAGCTCCACCTCCGCAGCCAGATCCTTCAGTTCAATATAGACCGATTCCATCCTTGCTGCCAGCTCCTTCGACGGGTTATAAAACTTGGCGATTTTCTGCAACTGGGAAAGGGAACTCTTCAGCTGATCAAGGATCCCTGAAGCTTCGCCCGATAACAGGGAAGTTGACTCGAAAAGTGCGCTTCTGATCTCTTCTGCATGCTCGGCCCTCTGCAATTCCCCTTCAAGCTCATCCATCTCCCCCTCCTTCAGGTGGGCCGATTGCAATTCATTGTGCTGAAACTGCATATACTCCAGCTCCTCCCTGAGATCAGCGACCTCCTTCCTGACCCTGGCAAGCTCCTGGCTGATTGCAGAATATGAAGCAAAGGTTTCACGGTAACCGGAGAGTTCATTATCGATCCCGGCCATGTGATCGAGTACCTCCATCTGGTAGAGGTGATCGTTCAGCCTCAGGTTCTGATGCTGTGAATGGATATCCACCAGAAGGTTCCCGATCTCCTTCATCAATGGAAGGTTTACCGGAGTATCATTGATAAAGGCCCTGGACTTGCCCCCCGGGGCGATCTCCCTGCGAATTGTGGTCACCGGTTCAAAATCAAGTTCATTGGATTCAAAAACCTTCCGGACCTGCTCGCCTGGCAGAAAGGCCCCCTCCACAATGCACTTGGCATCTTTCAGCTTAAGCACAGAGGTATCTACCCGCTTTCCAAGGATCAGCGAGAGCGCTCCCATCAGAATGGACTTCCCTGCACCGGTCTCCCCGGTAATGGTGATAAAACCATCTGAAAAATCCAGTTCCAGGTGGTCGATCAACAGGTAATTCCTGATATAGAGGGATTGAATCATGTGCGTTTCCTAAAGAGTTTGCTCCAGGATGGTTTTGTATTTGTTGGCATTGGGTTTGTCCACTTCGACCAATATGTCGTGCGCCCTGTTTCTCTCTTCGGGATACGATTCGGTGTAGACATTCACTATCTCATCTACCTTGGCATCAAATACCAGCCTCAGCAGGTACATGTAAGGATCGGGACGCTTCCTGTACACCTGCTGCAACAGTTCCAGGCTGTTAGTAATTTCAGCCCTCCCTTCGGTAATCTTTTCGTCCATCACATCGAGCCCGAGCCTGTGGTACCTGTAATTAAACGCCCTGACTGGCTCATAATCAGTATCTATCATATCTTTAACCAACCAGTAGCGGTTCTTATGAGCAATATCATCCATGGGCTTCCATCCCGATTCAGCCGCATTCTGAGCGTTCAGCACAATCCTCTCGGCATTGTTGAAATAGGTAGAACCACCCAGCAGGGAAAAGGAATCATAATCGAGCCCCAGTACAAAATAAGCGTAGAACGACAGTATGGATGTGAGGTTAGAAAGGTGTGAGTTCAGATCAAACTCCAGGGGAGCAAACTCCACGTACCTGAAACGGATGTCGTTATCCACAAAATTCAGGGTGGCTGTATTGTAGTTGGTATTGAAGACCGGCCTCGTGGCCTGGATCGTCAGGGTTCCCTTGAATTCATCGGCCGACATCTGTTCGGTAATATTAAACATCATGTTGCACTCGATCCGCTCCTCCATGGTATAGACATGGTCGGTCCACACCCGGTTATTCATAAACTCGTAAATGGCATTCTGCAGAGTCTGGAAAACCTGTTTATTGGTTCCCTGGATCTGCTGGCTCACCACCTGGACGTTGCACCTGAATTCCTGGCTATAGAGCTTGATGGAAATTGTCAGAATAAGAAGCAGTACTACAATCTTACGCATCATCTATCATTTTTATCACCCGCCCGACCAGATCAGAAGCCACCTGGTTCTTT
>JAGLPR010000318.1 GCA_023137255.1 Bacteroidales bacterium
AGGAGGTCTGTGTTGGAATCAAAGGTTTCAAGCACCAGGAGGGCATCGGTCCTTTCTTTTTTGCATATCTCGGTAACAAGTTCCCAGTCAAGCAGTTCAGGCACATCTCGTGTTCCGGTCCCGTACATTTTCACGGTTTCGGGGATCACTATGGTGACCCCTTCCCAGTTTTGTGAAGCAGCAAATATGCCCTTGATGCTCTCGTCGGATGCCAGCCGGTCAGAGCCTGCAATCTCGCTGCTGGTAACGGCTTCAATGGTCTTCCTGTCCTTATCCTCTTCACTCGTAAGCGATCGGTTAACTACTGCAATCTCATTCAGGTTTTCAGGGAGATAGACCTCTGGTTCCAAGGGATAACTCAAACGGACATATCCATATTTACTGCACCCTGAAAAGGCAGCTGCAAGGATTAGCAGGATGATGTAGGCGTTAATTCTCATGACTGGTAAATTTTTAATAAAATACAACTATTTCCTCCACGTCTGCACACCATCCAAAGGATAATACTAACGGAGATTTCAACAAGGCCTGGCCCAGTCCCGGTGTAGGCTTATTGGCTTTTGGAGAGGGTAGAAATTTATCTTTGTTGCCCAGCGGCTAAAACTCGTGTTTTCTGACTATTCAATTCTCTTGTGCTGGATGATGTACCGCTGTATGGCCTGTGTCGCATATCTATGTAGATCTCAGCGGAAAACGATTGACCATCAATTGATTTGATGTTTGAAGCACTTTCATCTATGTAGAGCTTCGTGGGAAGACTCTTATTGTATTCGGGTCGCCTGGTATTCCGGTTAAGTGCTGCGTATTCCATATACTCTCGGTACAGAAGAAAAACTGTGTCCGTCGATATTGTGTAAGTACCTGTGAATGTGTTGTTTTCATCCATGCAAAGCAAGAAGTCATTGTCTTCTTCAAATAGCTTGATATATTGTGATATATCGATGGCCGTAAATACTATATCTTGTCTCGGTTTTAACAAGAACAAACAGAGAACAAAAAAGGCAAAAATCAATATATTCCGGATACTTTTCATTTTGATTCGCTCTATTACTAAACTAATGAGGCATTTTTTTGATAATAGGTTGCGTAACGAACAGGTATACGAGTTGAATGGCAAAAAGATACATGCACCTTTTTCTGGCAGGTTTTCAAAGCAAGAAAGGTTCTTGATTAGAAGAGAAACTGTTTTTACCTTTCGGTATAAAATCGCCCTTCAAGGGCCATCCTACTACCTATGAAAAAGAGAACGCTCCTGTTATTGCCACTGATCCTCCCGGTACTCCTCTGTTCAGACATGTTCGCTCAGCCAACCGTACAGATGATCGATCAATTTTCTGAAATTGTTGCTTCTGTTTCAGAGGAGGGACCCTCTCTCTTTTCGGTTGTTGTCAACGGTACCACTGTTTTTTCTCGAGAGTTTGAAACGGGAACGGAAGGAGCTTTTACCCATCAGGAACTTAATTTGCGGGTGATTGTATCCGATGCCGGACTGGATCAGGAGTATGGATGCAGGATCATTCGTTTTAAAAACATGTCGGCCGACACCCTTGAATTTGAGAACCTGATACCGCTTGGCGCTTCCGACACAAGGCCCTACATTACCGGAAACGGACCTCCGGGCCTCACCAGGGCCACCCTGTTCAGTCCGGGTTACGGCCCTGTGGGGCTGATCGTACCTGATAATGCATGGGAGATGGGATTTACTGCACTGAAGGTCTCCCCGGACAGTGGTATGGCAGTGCTCACCAGACGGGATTCCTGGGTAAAGGCACAAAGGAAGAGGTACTCAACCATCCTCTATCCGGAAGGGGAGGTAAGCTATAAGTTCTATACTGAAAAATACCGGGGTGACTGGAGATCCGGTTTGATCCATCTGTTCCGGAACCGCTGGCTGTATGACCTGCATGAATTTGACAATCACCTCTATGAACGAGAAGACCTTCAATGGATAGGTGAAGATTACCTGGCGGTGTTACAGTTTGCCTGGGATCAGGATTTTTATTCCACCGAAACAGGCTCCTATGATCCTTTCAGGGAGTTTTTTCACCGTTATAACCATCTTCACGGGGGCTATGATATCTATGCCATCTGGCAGGGATGGCCCAGGCTGGGACTGGATCAACGTAACCAGTGGGATCTCTTCCGGGACCTTCCGGGAGGTACGGATTCACTCAGGGCCATATCCAGGTACTGCAGGGATCACGGATCCGCATTTTTTATCTCATACAATCCATGGGATCAGAGCACCCGTCGGGTCGATCACCTGCAGGAGATGGAGGCGATCATCCGGGCAACTCAGGCCGATGGGGTGGTTCTGGATACCAGGGGCAGCTCCAGTACGCAACTCCAAAAAGCTGCTGATGATGCAAAAAGTGGGGTGGTCATGTATTCGGAAGGCATGGCGGTTCCGAAGGACATGCCCGGGATCATTTCGGGCAGGGTGCATAATGCCATACGGATCTCCCCTCCGCTGAACCTGAACCGGCTTATCAAACCTGAATTCCAGGTGTTCAGGGTACTTGACCTGAGAGACGGGAGGATCCACCGTGAAATGGCCATTTCCCTGTTCAATGGATACGGAGCAGAACTTAATCTATTCTCCCCGGCCCATCCCTGGTGGATAAAAGAGGAATACCGGTTCATGGGCCGCTGCCTGATGATCCTGAGACAGAATCGGGAGGCTTTCCATGATCTGAACTGGGTTCCCCTGGTAGAATCGCCCGACAGCATCTGGGTGAATAAGTGGCACCACGATGATAAAACCCTTTACACGATCCTCTCTTTGAAACCGGAAGGCCACTCCGGACGGCTGTTCAGGATCGACAACAACGATCTGCACTGGGTCTCGCTCTGGGATCATGAGGAGATCACACCTGTGAAAACTGCAAAAGGTACCTCTCTGGCATACCACATCGATCCGTTCAGTCCGGTACACTCCGGGACCCGGAGCGAAGGAAGCGTCCAGTGCCTTGCCGGATTCCCGGAGCTGCTAACATGGAGGGTGACCCATCACTCCCTTGTCCTGAGTGCCTCCACAGAGGGCAGGATTCTGGTCTGGAAGGGCGATCCTTCCTATTCCAACAGCCATAAATCTGAGTTCCAGGTGCAGAAATCTAAAGAGATTGTTCTGCCGCTGTCGGATTGGATGCACCTTCCTGA
>JAGLPR010000319.1 GCA_023137255.1 Bacteroidales bacterium
CAGCAGGATTCCTCAGAGGGGATATGAACAACGTTGGTTTTGTATCTTCCTCAAACATAGAGGACCTGGTGGCAGCCGTGAATCAATTTGAGATTATCCGGAAAGGAGGCACAAGCCGTGAATTTGTAGCAGCCACCAGGCGCGTTCGCCAGCAGAGTATGCCTTCCCCCGGAAACATGAATTTTACACAGGACGACCTTACAACCATCTCCCCCGAAGAGTGTGTGAGGCGCATGAAATCTTCACGGATTCTGGCCGTACGCAATGTAGAATCAGCTCCTGCAGATCCCATTATGAACATACCCATGGAATTCGTATCGTTTTCCGTAGTCAATGAGGCGTGGAAAGCTGCAGACAAGGACGAAGCCCGGGCTGTTGCAGAAAAATGGCAGTCCAAAGCTACCGACGTGCAAGATGTTTCTTTTGAGACCCTTGAAAACTCAGCCGCCATGTACCTGGGAATGAAACAGGTACTAAAAACCTACGATGCAAATGCAATCACTGTCAATTGTCTGGGCGGTTTTTACGGCGGACATATCCATGCTTATCCCTGTCTGGGATTTCATGAACTGAACAATGAAGGGCTGATCGGAGCCTGCGAATGCGATACAAGGTCAACGGCTACCATGGTCGCATTTACAAGCATGACAGGGGGCCGGCCGGGATATATTTCCGATCCGGTGATCGATACCTCCAAAGGACAGATCATCTATGCACATTGTGTTGCCCCCAGTAAGGTTTTCGGACCGGAAGGAGGTGAGAATCCCTTTTCCATCATGACTCATTCCGAAGACAGACAGGGTGCATCGGTGCGTTCAATCTTGCCGACCGATTACCTGACCACAACGCTGGAAATCCACCCTGAAAAAAAGGAGATCCTGTTGCACCAGGCAAAGAGTGTTGACAATGATCCCGACGACCGTGCCTGCAGGACCAAGTTATGTGCCGAACCGGTTGGTGATATGGAGAAACTCTTTACCATGTGGGACCAGTGGGGATGGCACCGCGTTACCTACTACGGAGACCTGAAAGAGCCGGCTTATGCACTTGCCGACACCATCGGATGGAAAGTTGTTGAGGAGGCTTAAATCATTTGGTAAAGTCCTTCCGGATCGCGGTTTCAAATACTTTCCAGTGTTCATCCGTCATCCTGCCCGGAGTAAACAAGCATACCCCGGCTGCACCATTTTCCATAGATTCACGGATGGCATCTTCCAGTTCTTCAGGAATCAGACCATGGCCTTCAGGATCTGGTTCATCGGTCTTACTCTCAGGTCTTGGGCAGATAAACAGACCGCTGTACAAAGGTTTCCTGTTGTTGATGGCAGTAACTCCTTCATGACTGACCTCTCCAACCCATTTTGTGCCCTTCAGATAAAAATCATTGTAGTTCATCGGATAGAATGCATCCAGGTTCCACTTGTCCCACTCCTGTCGCACGATTTTCCTGGCAATGGAGTTCGGACCGGGGAACACGGCGGCGTTGATTTCTTTGCCTTTGGCATGGACCATATCCGCTAAGCGGTTTACGATATTGGTGATCAGATCATAGCGGTATTGTTTCCACTCCTCTACCTGTGATGGATCTTCCACGGATTTGATATCTATTCCCGTCTTCTCTTTGAATCCATTCACACAATAATCACAGTAACAATAATCGAATTGAGGGTATTCGCGGTCCATCACCAGGTCGTATTTCGCCCAGAGCCCTTCAGCCAGGATCACGTCAGGGTACCGGATATAATCGAGATGAATGCCATCAACTTCCGGAAGATCTGCAATGCTGCCATACAATTCCGCAAGAAACTGGTAAACTTCCTCGCGGCTGGGACATAGAAATTTATAATAATCCACATAGGGAGGTTTATCAAAAGCGGATTCATCCAAGCCATTGATTCCATATAATTCCGGGGCCAGTTTTGGGTTATCACCCTGAACCATGGTGGGAATCCAGGTATGGAATTCCAAACCTACTTCTTTTGCAATCCCTCCAACCCGCTTGTAGGTTTCCGGATCATGTCCTCCATTGTACATCAGACCAATAATGCCCTTGTTTTTCAGGTCCGTGAAGTTTGCTTTGATCTCTTGATCGGTAGCTTGGTTGGGCCCTCCCATCCAGGCATAAACAGGGACTTTTATTTCTGACAGTGCTTTGGCTACATCTTGTGAATCGCCCTTTTTATCAGTAGAAAGATTACAAGCGGCCAGCAATAGAAATGAAAAAATGGTGATGAGTTTGTTCATGACTTGTCCAGTTAAGTAAAAAAATATTTATGCAAAATAAGGAGAAATAGTAAACCTTCAATCTTTTAACTAATCTGTTTTCCTTCCGCTCGATTCATATAATCTCCTTTTGCTCAACGACGATCGTTCGATCAGGGAACCTTCCGGACTCTCTGATAAAAAGCTTAAAAAGGATGCAAAATAATTGCTGCATTGGAATAGTACATACCTAAAACCCCTACCCCAACATAAAAAAGACCTTTTCCTTTGTGACCCTGCTTTTAGTGAGCCTGGTTGTATTCGGACAGTATTCCAATCCAAAATCCGCCACAGTGCTCAAACAACGCATGGACAGTCTGGAAAACAATTACTGGAACTCATCCAGTGAAGTGTGGGCATCCTCCAAGTACCACTATGCCTACGATGCTTCCGGCCAAATGACCTTCTACTACAGTACCTATACAGATATTGGCACCGGGGAGGTTATTGGCGAAGAACGCTATGAGTACAGCTACAATGCCGATGGAAGCGGAAATCAAACCAGATATGTGAGATATGATTGGGACAATGCTGGAGAACAGTGGATCCGCCGCGATTCAAGCTACAATACTTACAACGATGAAGGATTGCTCACCGAATACAGCGGCTTTAAGTGGGAGAGCGACCAGTGGATTATCCGCTATTTCAGCAAATACAGTTATGAGCAGCATGGCTGGCTGAGTAAACACATTAGCCGCATGTGGTACGAAGCGGACCAGGAATGGAAGAACAACATCAAGTTTGTGTATGCCTGGAACGAGCAGGGAGAATTGTTAACGAAAACGCGCTTTGACCAGGAGGTGTATGATGGCCCCTGGTTGGAGGAGTACAGGTTGGAACACATCTACAATATTGAGGATCAGCTGACCACCACCAATTCGGCCAGTTGGATCACCGGTGCATGGGAGATTTACCAGACCGACACCATGAGTTACAATGCTGCCGGCCTGCTGGCAGAAAATCTGGGATATTATCTGGACGAGGGTAGCATGCGGCCCAATTTCAGAGATGAGTATTCCTACGATGCCAGTGGGAACCTCACTGAATATATTCACTATTACTGGAATACAACCGCATCGAGTCTAGAACTCTATACGAAGAATCTTTACAGCTATGATCCGGGCTATTCCATGACGGACATCCTGCTTCCCGGGGAGGACGCTGAATGGGACAACGATCACTTCCCCGAACTTATTTCAAACATGCCCCTGGGCCTCGAGGTCTTCGATTGGGAGAATGAGAGCTGGCAGGATTATAAGAAAACAGATTACTTCTACAGCGAAATGGAAGTGACCGGACTGGCAGAAGGAGAAAGGGAGCTGGCCAGGGTCCGGCTTTTCCCCAATCCGGTGAACGATCTGCTCCGGGTGGCTCTGCCTGAAGGATCGACCAGCGCCACCCTGACACTCTATGAGATCACGGGTCGCCAGGTACTGCGACGACAGTTGGATGCAGGTGCAAGCCTCTGACTGGCCACCCTGCCCGCCGGGGTCTACCTCTACACCGTTTCCATCGATGGAGCGGTCCAGAGCGGAAAACTGGTGAAGAGGTAAGAAACAATTATTCATTTTTCTCAATCAATACCCCGTTCTCGAAGTACTCCACCTTCACGATATTGCCCGAGGCGCTCCATAGGATCTTTTCCCCATGCATCTTGCCGGCTTTGTAAATGACGGTAGACTTCAGACGACCGATCTCATGGTAATACTTCCATAAGCCCTCCTTCAATCCGTCATGGTAGGTCCCGGAATCAGAAACTACTCCGTCATGGTAATAGTGCATCCAGGTTCCGTTCTCCACTCCATGGCGATACATGCCCGTACTGGTCTGTATACCCGACTCGTCATACAACTGCCAGAGGCTGTCACGTTGCCCGTCACTGTAATAGCCAATGCTCTCCAGGTTCCCGTTCTCGTGCCAGCAGGTCCACTTCCCGGTCTCCCGGCCCTTCTGCATCTCCCCTTCCGACATCTTCTCTCCCGATTCATAATAGAGGGTGTTCCCTCCGCTGATGCCCTGGGTTGTCAGCGTGTAACCGTAGTATGCTGGAAGCAGGATCCCTGCAAGGATTAAGGGCAGCCTGAGCCAGTACAGGGCAGGAGCACCCTTATAGTCTGCACGCTCCAGTTTGGCCATCTTCCTTGCATTGATCCTCCGGATGGCCAGCAAGTAGCCCAGCAGGATGGCCAGGCTGTAAAACAACAGGTCGAGGGGAACAAAGACATCCTGCATGGTGTTGAGCATCAAGTCCGGGCTGAGGTAATCAAGCACCTTCATATACCCGGCCGACTGCACCTCCTCCAGGAAGCCGGTATGGCTTAAGTAGTAGCCCAGGAGAGAACCGGCCAGGGTAAGAAAGGCAGCAAGGATGCCGAATATCCTGTAGATCCCGGCCCCGAAAAAACGAACAGCGAGCCCCACCAGCAATCCCACTCCCAGTGCCATATAAACACCCTGGTATCCTGTTGTTGCAGTAATCACGGTCCATGCCACCAAGCTGATCACTGTGAACAGCAAACCGCCGAACAGTGCGTAAAGGAAAGACTGGTACCTCCGCAGCTTCTTCAGGGCCTCCTTTGTGGGCCTCTTCTTTTTCGCCGGTTCCTTCGTTTTCTCCTCTCCCTCCGGCTCGGGGACCGTTTCAAAGAGAGGCACCCAGGCCCGCTTCTTCGTCCGCACTTTAATGGTATCGGTCACCGTTTCATCCCGTTCAAAATGCTTGCAGCTCCCCGTAAAGTCAGCCAAGCTACCGGTGAGCTGACACACAAATCCATGTTCGAAATCGAGTTTACGGCGGGTACAACTACTGCATATTGCAAGACGCTCCTTCTGATTCATAACTGGATAATTATCAGGACAAATTAAATATGGTCTTTTATACGGCCGCGATCCTGAAAGGTTGGAATAAGGATCTCCAACAAAGGTTCTCTGAAGACCCTCCCCACAAGGTAATAATTTAGTATCTCCAGCAACTTCTCCATTTTACCTGCTACCCCATAAATATA
>JAGLPR010000032.1 GCA_023137255.1 Bacteroidales bacterium
TATTTTGGGTCGAAATGGAGTGGCATGTAAATGTTTGAGTGTTTGCGCATGTGGCTATGTGGTGTTTTGATCAAGGGGGTTGCGGATCTTCATCAGGGCGTTTGAAGCAACTCGGGTATATATCTGGGTTGTTTTGGTGCTGGCATGGCCCAGCAGTTCCTGGATATATCGCAGGTTGGTTCCTTGTTCCAGCAGATGGGTGGCAAAACTGTGGCGAAGGCTATGAGGGGTAACATATTTGCGGATCTGGGCTCTCTTAATGGCATCCTGAAATACCCTTTCCACACTGGTCGCACTGTATTTCCCCTGTTCCTGTCCCTCAAACAACCAAGTCCGGGGGTGGTACTGTAAATAGTATTCGCGGAGTTCTGTTAGAAGTCTCTCCGAGAGAAGGGTATAGCGATCTTTTTTTCCTTTTGCCCCACACACCTTAATAAGCATTCTTTTGGAATCTATATCAGCCACCCTCAGATTGATCAGCTCACTTCTGCGGAGTCCGCCTGAATAGATGGTCATCAGTATGCATTTGTGTTTAAGATTCTTTGTGAGTTGAAGAATCTTTTCCACCTCCTCAAGGGTGAGCACAGTTGGAAGTTTTGATTCTTTCCTTGGCCTGCTGATTCTGATGTATTGCTTTCTGCGGCCCAGTACCTTCTCGTAGTAGAATTTGATAGCATTGATCCGCTGGTTTTGCTGACTTATCGAAATTTTTTTGTGTTGGATCAATTCAAGTATATAGTCATTTATTTGTTGATAAGTGATGGCATCAAGATCCTCAGTTCTATGATATTTCATGAATTCGAGAAAGTAGATAGTATAGGTGGTTATTGTGCTCTGACTGTATCTTTTTCGACGCAGCAATTCAAGATATCCGGAAGGAAGCTGTATGGATATGGCATTCATCATGGCCCGGGACAGGTTTCTGGAACCCCTCTGTTTTATATGATCTATTACTTTTGTTCCTATTCATTGATGTGGTAAGCTGGCTGCAGATAGGTCACAGCGGGCGAAAATCTTAATATAAAGTTGATATCTATAAGAGAGTGGATCGGACCGGTGGGGGCATATTTATATATCTTACAAATATCAATTATCTTTACATCTTCAAATTGTGGAAATAGATGAGTGAGAACAGGGAACAAGTATTTGAAAATGAAGAGTTCCAGGTACTTTTGAGGAAATATGAGGATATGAGGAGCGGTTCTCAGTCCATTTTCTTTGATGTGGAGGAGTTTGAGCAGATCATTGATTACTACCTGGATGATTTTCAGTATGATGAGGCCAGGGAAGCAGCTGATATTGGAAAGAAGCAGCATCCGGCCTCGGTGGAGATCAAATACAAGTTTATTCATATTTATATTGAACAGGGACAACCGAAAAAAGCGCTCGCCCTTCTGGAGGATATCCCGGTGTGGGAAGAGAACAATCCTGAGCGCTACTTCTTAAAGGGAACGGCACTCTGTCTTACCGGGAAACTGAAGGAGGCGGAGGCACAATTCGACAGGGGACTGGAGCTCTCCGGTGATGACACTTTTGAGGCGCTGATTAATATTTCCATTGCTTTTGAGAACGTCCGCCATTTCGAGCAGGCCATCAAATATCTGATTCAGGCATACCGGCAGTATCCCGAAAATCTGTCTGTTTTATATGATTTGGGCTATTTTTACGACCGGCTCCACCGCTTCGACGAGAGTTTGAAATATTACCAGTTGTACCTCGATCTCGATCCCTATTCAGACAATGTATGGTACAACATGGGGATTGTATATCACAAGCTTGAACAGTTCGAAAAAGCTGTGGAAGCTTACGACTTCTCAATAGTCATAAATCCCGACTACGCATCGGCATATTTCAACAAGGCAAGTGTCTGGGTGAATGCCGGGAACTTTGACAGGGCTATTGACACTTATAAGGAGTTTCTGGAGGTTGAGTCTGAAAGCACACAGGCTTATTGCTACATGGGTGACTGCTATGAGCAGATGAACCGGCTCGATGATGCACTGGATGCATTTAAGAAAGTGATTGAGCTGGATAACTCAGATCCCGAAGGGTGGTTTGGGGCAGGAATGATTTACCACCGCCTGGGAAGCCAGCAGGAAGCAATTACCTATATCCTGAAAGCCATTGAATTTGATAACAACAACCTCGATTACTGGCTCAACCTGGGTTATGCAAACGAAGATGCAGGACTCATTGAGGAGGCTGTTAAATGTTACGGGTATGTGACCCGTGCAGATGCAAATGACCTGGATGGATGGCTTGCCCTTACCGGTCTGCTGATGAAAGAGGGCCATTATAAGAAGGCGATTGATTTCCTGCGGGAAGCATTTATACACCACGCTGCTGATGCGGGTATCAAAATTAAGATGGCCGTCTGCCATCTGAAAATGGGGAAGAAGGAGCTATCAGTGAAGTTTCTTGAGGAGGCGCTTGCAGCGAACAGCGACCTGGATTCCGAATTCGGGTACTATTTTCCCGAAGGCAAACGAGACGCTGATATTGAAAGCATTATACAACAGTTTAAAAAATAACTCCATATGAATTTTCCATTGAGCCATATTCCTGAAAGAACTTCGGGTGAACGGGAGGTCGGTCTGACCATGATGATGGACAAAGGGCTAAGCCTGAAAGAGGCCGGACACTTTATTGAATCCAGTGCTCCCTACACCGATCTGGTGAAGTTTGGATTCGGAACCGCACTCATCACCAGGGACCTGAAAGAGAAAGTGAAGTTGTATAAATCTGCCGGACTGAAACCCTATTTCGGGGGAACACTTTTTGAGATGTTCTATGTAAGAGGCGAATTTGATGCCTTCAGGCGGTTTGTGGATGAATCGGGACTGCACAATGTAGAGGTCTCCGACGGAACCATCAGGATGGATCACAACGAGAAGCTGGAGTGTATAGCAACTCTTGCTAAGGATTTTCAGGTGCTTTCAGAGATAGGAAGCAAGGTGAAAGGAGTTGAAATGTCCAACGAGGTCTGGGTGACTCAGATGAAAACCGAACTTGAAACAGGATCCTGGAAGGTAATCGCAGAGGCCAGAGAGAGCGGCACCATCGGGATCTACGATTCAGACGGCTCGGCCAACCAGGAACTGATCGACGATATTGTGAAGGCAATCTCTGTAGATGATGTATTGTGGGAGGCTCCCAACAAGGCTCAGCAAACCATGTTTATTAAACTGCTGGGAGCCAATGTTAATCTTGGGAACATTGCCCCCCACGAGGTAGTTTCACTGGAGGCCCTCCGATGCGGCATGCGTGGAGATACATTTTTCGATGTGCTTCCCGAAGAGTTTCATTCAAGGAAACAGTAACGGTTTGAAAGGAACTCTGAAAAGATACTTACTCGTTGCTCTGAGAGGCATGGGAATGGGTGCAGCAGATGTGGTGCCGGGTGTATCGGGAGGCACCATCGCATTTATTACCGGGATCTACGAAGAGCTGATTAACTCAATCAAAAGCATCGACCTGGATGCTGCCAGGCTGTTTTTCACAGGCCGGTGGAAATCTTTCTGGAAAAAGATCAACGGTAATTTCCTGCTGGCTGTATTTTCAGGAATCTTTATTTCGGTATTATCCCTGGCCAGAGCACTTGAGTATCTGCTGGAGCATCAGCCGGTGATGATCTGGTCCTTTTTTTTCGGACTGGTTCTGGCCTCATCCTATGTGGTTTCACGCAAAATTACCCATTGGAAGTATCCAAAAGTTGTGGCACTGGTCGGTGGGATTGGTATCGCATTCTACATTACCAGTGTTACTCCCACAACCACCACCGATGCATCCTGGTTTGTGATTCTCTCGGGGGGACTTGCAAGTTGTGCCATGATCCTGCCGGGGATATCAGGTAGTTTTATTCTGCTGCTCCTGGGAAAATACTCCTTTGCTCTACATGCTGTGAACGAGAGAATAATTCTGGACCTGTTGCTGCTTGGGGTGGGAGCGGTGGCCGGACTGATCCTGTTTGCCAACCTGCTCTCCTGGCTGCTTAAGAAATACCACGATATAACCATTGCTGTGCTTGTGGGGTTTATGATTGGCTCACTGAACAAGATATGGCCATGGAAGGAGACCCTTCAAACTATTGTGGTTGAAGGTGAGATTAAACCCCTGGTGGAAAATAATATACTACCGGTACCGGGCGCGGTTGATGACCATTTCTGGATGGCACTACTGATGATGGCTGCAGGTATCGGTATGATCCTGCTTATCGAGCTCATCCTTACAAAAAACCGTGAGCATTAAAATCAGAAGTATTACCTTTCCACTTAACAGACTTTTACTTTCGACTTTAGACTTTAGACTTATCTTCGCTTTTAACTTTTGACTTTTGACTTTCGACTTAACTGGCTTTAGACTTTATGGACTTATCGGGTTTCCCCTGGGACACAGTTTTTCGGTTCCCTACTTCACTGAAAAGTTTGCCAGGGAGAGAATTGAAGCAGAATACAGGAATTTTCCACTGGAGAATATTTCCGGGTTTGAGGTATTGGTGAAAAAGGAAGAGAAGCTTGCGGGTCTGAATGTGACTGTTCCTTACAAACAGAAGGTCATTCCATACCTCGATACCCTGAGTGAAACCGCTGGAAAGATAGAGGCAGTCAATACTATCTCCTTCCTGAGAGGAGGCCATCAGCTGGAGCTAAAAGGTGATAATACCGATGTAACTGGTTTCCGGCGATCCCTGGAGGAACATCTGAAGAAACAACATTCATCTGCCCTGGTTCTGGGAACGGGCGGATCTTCAAAAGCTGTGACCTTTGTGCTGGAGCAGCTTGGAATCGAATATACCATGGTAAGCCGGTCTGCCGGAGAGGGCAGGATATTGTATGAGGATCTTGATGAGGGGATGGTTGCCGGAAATTCCCTGATCATCAACACCACGCCATTGGGGATGCATCCGCATGAAGATACCTTTCCTGCGATTCCTTATGGAGAGCTGACTTCCGGTCACCTGTTGTTTGACCTGGTATACAATCCGGGAAAAACACGGTTCCTGGCCATGGGAGAGGAGCGGGGGGCTGAAATTATCAATGGATATGATATGTTGATTTACCAGGCCGAGGCATCGTGGGAGATTTGGAATGCTTATTAATCGCAAACAGTGAATATGAAGAAACCGATTACAAATGCCGTTGAAGAAGAGAAGGCTGCCCTTCTATATGGCATGCAAAGAACAGGAAGCAATTTTACTCAACAGGTACTACTTCAGAATTTTCAAAATATTCGATTTTGTTACAACCACCATTTCAGGTGTCTGCCCACACATAAACATTTCAGGTTATATGATGAAAAATCACTTATTCCGGATGTCAGATACTTGAACAGTTTTACTTACAAAGGTTTTAGAGATTTCAAGAAGCATGTTGAGCAGATTGCGGGTCGGGAAATAGGAGTTTTTATTGTCACCATCAAAGATCCGTACTGCTGGTATGTAAGTTATAAGAAGCATGCAAAAAAGAACAAGTACATCTACTTAAAGAAATCTTTGAACTCCCATTATATTTTTGACTATAATCTGTTTTATCGAAAGTGGTTTGATTTTTCTTTGGAGGCACCCGGTGAGGTAATCATGGTAAAATATGAAGATTTAATTGGTGATCTTAACTTATCATTAAACAGAATAGGAGACAAATTCAATCTTGAAAGATCTTCAGAGGTAATTATTCAGCCTGAAAAAGTTCTGATGAGTAAAAAATTTACTGCAGTCAGAGCGGCTTTCTATAAAGAAAAAAATTACCTCGATTTAATAAGTGATCAGGAGAAAAGCGTGATTCAACATCTGCTTGACAAAGAACTTCTTTCCGCGTTTAACTATCAGATAATCAGATAATCATTATGAATCTTTTTTCGAAGGAGTTTTCTATCTCATCCTATGATCTGAATCCAAAGGGGAAGGCCAGGCTGACCACCATGGCCAATTTCTTCCAGGAACTGGCCTATCACCATGCCAGTAAACTTGGTTTCGGGTACGACGATATGAAGGCCAGGCAGACTACCTGGGTGCTTTCAAGGATGCGTATACGGATGGATAGCTACCCGGTTTGGGACGACCGGATCGCCATGGAGACATGGCCAAGCGGGGTGGATAAGCTTTTTGCCCTAAGGGATTTCAGGATTAGAAACAGCGAGGGTAAAGTGATTGGTATGGCCTCCACTGCCTGGCTGATCCTCAATATCGAAACCCACCGGCTAATCCGCCCCAAAGAGGCGCTGGAACATTTCAAACTGATTGTTCATCCCGAACAGGTGTTTGCTTATCCCCTGGACAAGATCGATGTGCCTGATGAAACCAGGGTATTGAGTCACCATTCTGTGGTTTTTTCGGACCTGGACATCATCGGTCATGTGAACAATGTCAAGTACATGGAGTGGTGCATCGATTCAGTAATTGCAAGCAGCAATCCCGAGCGGGAGATCCGGGAATTTGAGATCAACTTCAATCATGAGGCGCTGTTTGGTGACAAGGTAGAGATCAGGGGACACGATCTTTCCGGGGAGGAAACCCGGTTCCTGGCTACCAGGAAGGGAGATGGGAAGGAGATCATCAGGGCCAGGATGGTAAGGGATTAGTCCTGCCATGGCAGGTTTGCATACCCGATATGGACCAGGAAGAGTCCTTTGGCCGGGGCTGACTGACCAGCTCTTCTGCGGTCCTTGGCTTCCACTATTTCCTTAAAGCTCTGTACATCGAGCTTTCCCTGGCCCACATCCAGCAGGGTACCTGTGAGCGAACGCACCATGTTCCGGAGGAACCGGTCCGCTTTTATCTCGAACATATATCCCTGGTCCACCTCTTTCCAATGGGCATGCATCACCCTGCAAACGTTTGTTTTTACATCGGTATGCAGTTTGGCAAAGCTTGTAAAGTCGGTGGTTTCCAGAATAACTTTACAGCACTCATGGATGGCATCTACGTCGAGCGGACCATAGACATGGTGACTGTAATTCCTTTTAAAGAGTGGTTTGATGGTGGAGATGTGGTAGTTATAGGTTCTCCAGGTGGCCGAGAACCTGGCGTGCATATCTGCCGAAACAGGGTGTATCTTATAGACTACAATGTCGGGGGGGAGGAGTCGGTTTATCTTAAAAACCAGCTGTCCGGACGCGGGATCGGCGACAGAGGCAGAAGCTGAGCCAGGAGTCTCCTCCACATCAAAATGGGCGATAAAGTAAGAAGCATGCACACCTGTATCGGTTCGTCCGGCCCCTGTGACGGAGATCTCCTGACGAAGAATCGTTGTGAGGGCGTGCTCCACCACCTGCTGAACACTCTTCTCATTGGGCTGGATCTGCCAGCCGCAATAATCGGTACCATCGTAGGCCATATGGATAAAATACCTCGACACAATGTTTAATGGACTGGTAATTTACCCTTTTATTAACATTTTTTAACCCCCCATTTCTTTTGATTGCCCATTTTCACACTTATTTTTGTTCTCCGAATGTTAAAGTGCGATTAACAAAATGATTATTAAATATAAAAGAATCCAAATATGAGTCAGGACGTAAACATCAAAGAGCTCAACGAAAGGATTAAGAAGGAGAGTGAATTTGTGGATCTGATCACCCTTGAGATCCGGAAGGTGATTGTGGGACAGAAAGGACTGGTGGAAAGGTTGCTAATCGGTATGTTGTCTGATGGTCATATACTTCTTGAGGGGGTGCCAGGATTGGCCAAGACGCTGGCAATCAGCACCCTGTCACAGACTATCGATGCCTCGTTCAGCAGGATCCAGTTTACTCCCGATCTTCTTCCGGCCGACCTGATTGGGACCATGATATACAGCCAGAAGAAGGAGGAATTCATTGTGAAGAAGGGACCTGTTTTTGCCAACCTGATCCTTGCCGATGAAATCAACCGTTCTCCCGCCAAGGTACAGAGTGCCCTGCTGGAGGCGATGCAGGAGAAGCAGGTAACCATTGGGGCAGAGACCTATAAGCTGGAGCGTCCTTTCCTGGTGCTGGCCACCCAGAATCCAATTGAGCAGGAGGGTACCTATCCGCTACCCGAAGCTCAGGTCGACCGTTTTATGATGAAAGTGGTGGTAAACTATCCCAGCAGGGATGAGGAGCGAATGATTGTCAGGGAGAACCTGGCCAGTGAGTTCCCGGTCCCCAACCGGATCCTGAAACCTGCCGACATCATGAAGGCACGAGAGGTGGTGAAAGAGGTCTACCTGGACGAAAAAATTGAGAACTACATCCTCGATATTGTCTTTGCCACCCGCGATCCACGGAATGCAGGTCTGGCACAGTTTGTGCCTTTGATACAGTATGGCGGATCGCCCCGCGCCAGCATTAACCTGGCCAGAGCTGCCAAAGCGTATGCATTTATCAGGCGCAGGGGATATGTAGTGCCCGAAGATGTGAGGGCCATCTGTCACGATGTATTACGACACCGGATCGGATTGACCTATGAAGCCGAAGCTGAAAATATCACCACAGAGCATATTGTTTCGGAGATACTCAATCACGTGGAAGTGCCTTAAATTAAAAGGATCCCTGGAAATGAGACTCTTTACACCATACTTTCTGATCACTGCAGCACTGTTGTTCTCTCTGAGCGGCGTGTTGAAAGGGCAATCTGTAATCGGTATGCCCAAGGAGGAAGTGAAAGTATTTATGAAAGAGAAACACAGGGGATTCAGGCTGGACAATTCGGTGGTGAAGCAGCGATTCAACTATCTGAAGTATGTAAACGGACTCAGAACGCGCACCTGGATCTTCTATTTCACCGAGAAGGATATCTGCAAAACTTCGAAACAGGTGTGTGAATATGGTGAATTTGACAAAATACTGGCTGAATTAAACGGCTCCTATGAGCCAGTGGGGGAGTCCCAATGGGAATATATGCTGAAGAAAGATACCATCCGGGTAACCCTCACCAAACAGGAGTGGTATTTTACAGTGAGAGAAGCAAGAAAGAAGTAAGTGGAAACAAAAGAGCTCCTTAAAAAGGTACGGAAGATAGAGATCAAGACCCGGGGACTCACCCGGCAGATCTTTGCTGGTGAATACCTCAGTGCCTTCAAAGGTCGTGGCATGACTTTCTCAGAGGTGAGGGAGTACCAGTACGGCGACGACATCAGAAACATCGACTGGAACGTGACTGCACGCTTCAACCATCCCTATGTGAAGGTCTTTGAGGAGGAGCGGGAACTTACTGTCATGTTGCTGATCGATGTGAGCGGATCGGGCGATTTTGGCACACGGGAGCAGCTGAAGCGGACCCTGATCACCGAAATTGCCGCGGTGCTCTCCTTTTCAGCCATAGAGAACAACGATAAGATAGGAGTGATCATGTTCAGCGACCGCATCGAGAAATTCATACCGCCCAAGAAAGGACGTAAACATATTCTCAGGATCATCCGCGAACTCTTGGAATGCCATCCGCAGAGCAGTGGTACAGATATATCTGAGAGTCTCAGGTTCCTGACCAATGCCATTAAGAAACGGTGTACCGCCTTTTTGATTTCCGATTTCAGGGACAAAGGGTATGCCCGTTCGCTCCAGGTGGCCAACAACAAACACGACGTGGCTGCGCTCCATGTATATGATATTCGGGAAACCTCCCTTCCATCGGTTGGACTGTTAAGGGTGCTTGATGCAGAGACAAACCGTGAAATGTGGATCGATACCTCCCGGAACCGGGTCAGGGAGAACTACACCATGAAATGGGAGAGCCACCAGGAGATTATGAAAGAGATCTTCTCCAGGGCAGGGGTGGACAATGTTTCGCTTCGTACAGGCGAGGATTATGTCTTACCTTTAATGAGGCTGTTCAAGCAGAGGTAAGATGAGAAGGCTGAAATTCCTGTCACATATTATCCTTTTCTTCATGCTGGTGGTGCTGCCACCGCTGAAGGCTCAGCTTATCAGTGTAAAATCGGAGCTTAGCAGCGACTCCATGATGATTGGCGACCAGGTGATCTACACCTTGAGTGTGGAGGCTGCAGATCAGGTGGAATTTATACTGCCGGTACTTCACGATACCCTGGGAAGGAACCTGGAACTGCTCTCTCCGGCTTCATCCGACACCACACATTCCGATGGCAGGAGGGTGGTGAACCAGAGCTATATAATCACTGGTTTTGATGCAGGAATGCAGATGGTGCCTGCACAGGAGGTGGTCTATCGAAGTGGCAACCTGGTCGATACAGCCCGCAGTATGCCACTTATGATCCGGGTTTATGAACCTGTAGTGGATACCACACAGCAGATAAAGCCCATCAAACCTCCCCTCAATACACCCGTTACCTTCAGGGAAGTATTGCCATGGGTGGCGGTGGGACTGGGAGGATTGATGGTGGTGGCACTGGTGGTTGTGCTGTTGCGGCGACACCTTCTTCGAAAGCGGCACCCGGAAGAATTTGTAGCCAGACCCAGAGAACCTGCACATATAATTGCGTTCCGGGAACTGGACAGATTGAAAGAGGATAAGATATGGGAAAAAGGCGAAGTGAAACAGTTTTATACCAGCCTGACCGAAATTACAAGAACTTATATTGAAAGGCAGTATGGAATTCCTGCCATGGAGCGCACCACGGAAGATATTTTGCATGCATTCAGGAAATCCAATCCCGAGGATAGCATCCTGGATGAGATCCTGAAAGAGCTGCTTGAACTGGCCGACCTTGTCAAATTTGCCAAAGAGGATCCCCTCCCGGTAAATAATCAGACCAACCTGAATAACGCCTATATTTTTGTGCAAAAAACATATCCGCAATTTTACAGGGAGGAGGTGACCGATGAGTAACATTGAGTTTACCTACCCGGCCTTTTTCTATCTCCTGATCCTGGTACCGCTGATGGCAGCATGGTACCTATGGAGGGGTAGAAAGGGTACAGCACCCTTGAGGTTGTCCGGTTTTGAGAACCTCGACGAACGCATGGGTTCTGCACGGGTCTGGCTGAGGCATCTGCTGGCATTGTTGAGAATGACTGTAGTTTTACTGATTGTGGTGGTTCTTGCCAGGCCCCAGTCGTCCAACCAGTGGGAGCAGGTAACCACCGAAGGTATAGATATTGTGATGTGCATGGATGTCTCAGGCAGTATGCGTGCCATGGATTTTAAACCCAACAGGCTTGAAGCATCAAAGAACGTGGGGATCGAATTTGTAAATGCCAGACAGAACGACCGGTTTGGACTGGTGGTTTTTGCAGGGGAGAGTTTTACCCAGTGTCCCATGACCACCGATCGTGCCGTGGTGATCAACTTCCTGAAAGAGATCGATTTTGGAGTGATTGAAGATGGCACTGCCATTGGGATGGGACTGGCCACCGCGGTGAACAGGATCAAGGAGAGCAGAGCGAAAAGCAAGGTAATTATCCTGCTTACCGACGGGGTGAACAACAGGGGAGATGTGGGACCGGTGACCGCGGCGGAGCTGGCTGCAGGTTTCGGGATCAGGGTCTATACCATCGGGGTGGGTTCACAGGGGAATGCCCCCATTCCCTTACAGGATATGTTTGGCAGGACCGTCACTCAGAGTATGCCGGTGGAGATTGACGAAGAGGTACTGCGGAAAATAGCTGAAACTACAGACGGGGCCTATTTCAGGGCTATAAACAACAATAAGTTGAGAGAGATATACCAGGAGATCGACCAGCTGGAGAAGACCAGGCTCGATGTTAAACAATTCAGCAAGAAAAAGGAGGAGTATTTCCCGTTTCTGCTTGCTGCCATGCTGATCCTGCTGGCCGAAGTGTTCCTCAGATATACACTGTTTCGAACCATACCGTAAGATGATCCAGTTTGCACATAAAGAGATACTATGGTTTCTGCTGGCGGCAGGAGCCATGCTGCTGGGATATATACTATACTGGCAGCACCGGAAGCGCTCCCTTGCCAGGCTGGGCGACAGCGAACTGCTCGAGGAACTAATGCCTGAAGCTTCGGGCAATGCACTTCACTGGAAATTTCTGTTGTTGATCACCGGAACCGTCCTGTTGATTATAGCAGTTTCCGGACCCAGGATCGGTTCCCGGCTTCAGGAGGTGGAACAGAAGGGGAGGGAGATCATTATCGCACTGGATGTATCCAACAGTATGCTGGCGGAGGACATAAAGCCTTCCCGCCTGGAACGTTCCAAGCAGATGATCAACCGGATGGTGGACAGAATGAGCAACGATAAGATCGGGTTGATTGTATTTGCAGGGGATGCCTACACCCAGATACCCATTACCGATGACTATCCCAGTGTAAAAATGTTCCTTTCCGGTGCAGGGCCCGATATGGTATCCAAACAGGGTACTGCCATTGGATCGGCTATTAAACTGGCTGCCAGGTCATTCTCTTCCCAGGAAGGTGAGGGCACCCAGGGCAGAAGTGTTCCCAGCCAGGCCATTGTGGTGATCACCGACGGGGAGAACCACGAAGATGATGCGGTGGGTGAAGCCGCCAGAGCCGCCGAGAAGGGGATCAAAGTCTATACGGTCGGTCTTGGCGATCCCAATGGGGTTCCTCTGCCGCTGAGTCCGGGCAGTAGTTCCAAGCGTAGAGATAAAGAAGGCCAGGTGGTGGTAAGCAAACTAAACGAAAAACTACTTATAGATGTTGCCAGAGAAGGAAAGGGGGCCTACATTGCAGGCGACCGGATCAATAGCCTGGTGGATGAACTGGACAAACTGGAGCGGGCAGAGGTCCTTACCCGTGTCTTCTCTGAATTTGCTGAGAGGTTCCAGTATTTTGCCGGATTTGCACTTCTTTTCCTGGTGCTGGAGTTTTTTATACGGTCCAGGAAAAACAGGCTACTGGAGCGTATGAATCTTTTTAAAACCGGTGAGGATGGAAAATAAACAAGTGGAAGGATGAAAAGAGTGGGTCTTATATATCTGTTTCTGTTGACCGCGGTGGTGGCATGGGGACAAAATGAACGAAAGGTGATCCGTCAGGGCCTGCGGGCTTACAACGACGGTGAGTTCAGCGAAGCTGAGGTGCAATTCCGGAAAGCAGGGGACATCAACCAGGAGTCGTTTGAGGCGGAATTCAATACCGGCACTGCCCTCTATGGACAGGAGAAATATGAGGAGACCGTGAAACAATATGAGTCGCTGGTGGAACAGTCACAGGGTGCAGCGGAAGGGGATCCCGAATCGGTGTCGCACATCTGGCACAACATGGGAAACAGCCTTCTGGAAGCTCAGCAGTACGGTCCCAGCATTGAAGCTTATAAGAACAGTTTGAGGCTGAATCCGGATGATCAGGATACAAAGTACAATCTGGCTTATGCAAAACAGAAGCTGAAGGAGCAAGAGCAACAGAGCCAGGATCAGCAGGACCAGGATGATCAGCAACAGGAGCAGGATCAAAAGGATCAGCAGGACCAGAATGATCAGCCACAGGACCAGGATCAAAAGGATCAGCAGGACCAGAATGATCAGGCTCAGCAGCAGCAGCCGGTCCCACGGGAGATATCCAAAGAGGATGCTGAACGGATGCTCAAGGCAATCCAGCAGCAGGAGAAGGATGTGAAGGAGAAGGTGGACAAGAAAAAAGCAGCAGCAGCTAAAGTGAAAACAGAAAAGGATTGGTAATTTCGGACCATGGGTAGAAAACTCACAGCATCGGTATTTGGGTACTTCCTCTTCGCTGTTCTTTTGAATGGCCAGGAGCTGGTGTATACCGCTACTGCGCCTTCGGTGGTAAGAGTTGGCGAACAGTTCCAATATGTGGTGGAAGGTTCTGAAAGAGGCGACATGAGGCTTCCCTCCATGCAGGATTTTCAATTGCTCGGCGGACCATACTCATCCTTCTCTTCCCATTCTCAATGGGTGAATGGAAAGATGAACCAAAAAACGCTGGTCAGCTATACCTATGTTTTCAGGGCCGTGAAGGAGGGTGATTATACCATTCGCGCTGCCACCGTCAAAGTGGGCAGGAAGGAGTATCTGACCAATGAAGTGGTGGTGGTGGTCTCTGCAGGCAGTTCCCCGGGCCAGGCTGCACCTTCCTCTCCCGGTTCTCAGGACGAGGGTGTGACCGGTAGTTCTGCAGGTAGCGATCCTGTTTTCCTGAGGGTGATTCCTTCTAAGAAAGAGGTTTACATGGGGGAACAATTTGTATCCGGACTCAAGGTTTACACACGTGTGAACACCAGGCCGGCTTCATCGTCCCGCGATATTCCATATGAAGGCTTCTTTAAAAACAGTGTTGATCCAGACGAAACCGCACAGCAACAGGAGATCGGAGGACAAGCTTATGTGACGCAGGTGATCCAGCGCCACATTCTGATTCCCCAGAAATCGGGCAAACTGATGATCCCGCCCTACGAATCGGAATGGATGGTGCCCCAGAGGGTAGAGCGCCAGGGTGGCAGGAGTGCATTTGATAGTTTTTTCGACGATCCATTCTTCAACGGTTACCAGGATGTGCCGGTCAAACTCTCCACATTGCCAGTATCCATTCTTGTGAAACCGTTGCCATCAGGAGCTCCGGCTGGATTTACCGGAGCGGTGGGAGAATTCACCATGAGCGCTTCGTTATCGGCCTCAGAGATGGAGGTAAATGAAGCACTCAGTCTGAAGATCACCATCAGTGGTACCGGCAACCTGCCTCTGCTGGGCGAACCCGAGGTGAACCTGCCTCCAGATCACGACCTGTACGATGTCTCCAGGTCTCTGAAAAGTTCCACATCGGGAAACCGGATCACAGGATCGGTTACCTTTGAATACCCCATTGTGGCAAGGCATGCGGGACGATACAGGATCGCTCCGGTGCAGTTTGCCTGGTTCGACCCGAAAGCGGCGAGCTATCGTACGGCCACCACCGGTGAGTTCTCCTTTACTGTATTGAAAGGTGAGAACGAAGAGACCACCGTGAGTGTATATGTTCCCGGGGTGGCACACGAAAGTGTCAGGAACCTTGGAACCGATATCAGGGACATCACCCGGAGACCTCCTGTCTTCACCGCAGTGGCCGCTTCAATCTTCGGCACCGGTTGGTACCGCTGGCTTTATCCGGTCGCTATATTCGTGGCGCTGATACTGGTGATCCTGATACGGATGGTGACACGTCGCAATGCCGATCTGTCTCTGGTCCGAAACAGGAAAGCAGGCCGGGCAGCACGTTCCCGTCTGAAGAAAGCCGACCGTCTCAGGAAGGCTGGTGATGCTGACAGATTCTATGAAGAGATCGGAAAAGCCATCTGGGGATACCTGTCACATAAAATGAATTTAGAAACCTCGGAGCTTTCGCGGGAGGTGGTGATTGAACAACTGGATCAGCAGGAAGTTCCTGAGAAGGAGCGTACTGAATTGCTGCGAATCCTTGAGGATAGCGAGTTCTCCAGGTTTGCACCCACCTCCGAAAGAACCGATATGAACCTGCTCTACCGCGATGCGGCCAAGCTGATCAGCTTACTTGAAAACAGCCTGAAATGAAACGCATAATCATAATCATCATCCTCGGGATGCCAGTGGCAGGGGGCTTTATGATGGCCAGCGGCACCGATTCGCTATTCCATAAGGGCAATGCACTCTACGAGGAGGGTGACTATGAAGAGGCACTGGGGATCTACCACCAGGTGATACAGGATGGGTTTGAATCTGCCGGCCTCTACTACAACATGGGAAATGCCGCCTACCGGTCCAACAGCATCGGTTACGCTATACTATACTATGAGAAAGCGCTTAAACTGGAACCCTCTCACGAGGATGCTGCCAACAACCTGGAGTTTGTCTCCCGGTACCGCCTTGATACATTTGACGAAGTGCCACAGCTTTTCCTGGGTTCCTGGATCCGGGGGTTTGTACATCTGCTGCCGGAGCATACATGGAGCATCCTGGCCATGCTGTTCTTCATTTCCTTGCTGACAGGCATTGTGGTCTATCTGTTCGCCAGCCGTATCGCTATAAAGAAAACTGGTTTTGTGGGCGCCGTGGCTACATTGCTGCTGTTTGTAATTGCTTTCTCTTCGGCTGCATCGAGGCACAGGGAAATTGTCAACCCGGATACAGGCATCATTCTGGTGCCTTCGGTGGTGGTAAGGAGTTCTCCCAGTGAGAGCGGAACTGAACTGTTTATCCTGCACGAAGGGACAAAGATAGAGCTAAGTGAAGAGGTGTCAGGATGGCAGAACATTAAGGTTATTGACGGGCGTGAGGGATGGATCATGGCCGGCCATTTTGAATCTATCTAAAAATAAACTACTGTATATATGCCTGTTAAAAAGAGTTTCCAGGAGATCAACGAAAAGATCAAAAAGGGGAAGGCAGTGGTGCTGACTGCCGAGGAGGTGGCGGCCATGGGGAGAGACCACTCTCCGGCAGAGGTAGCCGAAAAAGTGGATGTGGTCACCACCGCTACCTTTGGACCCATGTGCTCCTCCGGGATGTTTATCAATACTGGTCACGCCACGCCACCTATCAGGATGGAGAAAGCAAGCCTGAACGGGGTTCCGGTATTTTCCGGAATTGCGGCAGTGGACCTCTATATCGGGGCCACAGAGAACCACCCGGAAGATCCGGCCTACGGCGGAGCCCATGTGATCGAAGAACTGATTGCCGGAAAGGATGTGGAACTGGTGGCACATGCCAAGGGGACGGACTGCTATCCATTGAAGAACATCAAAACAAGCATCAACCGAAGCAACATCAACGAGATGCTTATGTTTAATCCGCGCAATGCATACCAGAACTACCCGGTGGCGGTGAATACTTCAGACCGGATCAAGTATACCTATATGGGCAGCTTGCTGCCCAGACTTGGGAATGCCAATTACAGCACCTCAGGAGAACTGAGTCCCTTGCTTAACGATCCTGAGATGCGGACCATCGGGATAGGAACCCGCATTTTCCTGGGTGGGACCACCGGATACATCAGCTGGTATGGCACACAATTCAAAACCGATGCGGAGGTGAACGAACACGGGGTTCCGGTCTCCAATGCGGCCACCCTGGCTGTAATTGGTGATGCATCGGCCATGAGCCCTGAATATATCAAGGCAGCCTACTATGAGAAATACGGAGTGTCGATGTTTGTGGGCATTGGAGTTCCTATACCGGTACTGGATGAAGAGATGGCTTCCAGGGTGATGATCCGGAATGAGCAGATCACCACCAGGATCATTGATTACAGCGATCCCGACCATCCCGAGTTGGGTCGCACCAACTACAGGGAGCTGATGACCGGAGAGATTGAATTCAGGCAGAAAAAAATCAAGACTGGTTCTCTTTCAAGCATTTACAAAGCCAGGAAGATTGCAGATATTTTAAAGATACAGATCAGTGAAGGCAGCTTCCTGCTTACCGAGCCCCTGGAACACTTCCCCATGGGAAAAGGATTAAATTCACTGGAAATCAGATCACAATAAGAATCATATGGCCCGGACAAAAAGAAGAATGGTGTTGAAGTTTCCAGTCGAAACAGTGGATGAACCCATTACCTATAATCTGATCAGGGAGTTCGATGTACTGATCAATATCCTGAATGCCGATATTACCCATGGCAGGGAGGGAAACCTGCTCATCGAAATGGCCGGGGAGAAAGGGAAAGTGCAGAAGGCACTGGCCTACCTGGAAAGCAAAAAGGTGGTGATCTCACCGGTGGTAAAGACCATCCTGTTTAACGAATCAGAATGTATCCACTGCGGAGCTTGTTCATCTGTCTGTTTTCCAGAAGCACTGATGATGGATCCGGCAAGCAGGGAACTGCAATTCTCCCCGGATAAATGTATGGCCTGTGAACTATGCATCAAGGCTTGCCCCCTCGGTCTTTTTGAACTTAATTTTGGAGTAAACTGATTGTACCAGCCCAGGTTATACAGGGAAGGCATGAACCAGGACCGGTTCCACTTCTTCCGTGCAGTGCATCACGAATCAGACCTTCTGATCGGGGTGCCTCCCGGATCCTATCGCCAGGAAATGAAGGAGGTGGCCCTGGAAGAGCTGGTCAGACTGCGCCTGATCCTGCTTGAGCATGATAGCTTAGATCCCCGTTTTCTCAACTCCCTTGAACCCTTACCCCTCTCTCAGCCGGGTGAAAATCCAGATGAGATAATCACCATGCTTGAATGCGGAATGAAAGCTGGAACCGGCCCCATGGCAGCTGTGGCAGGTTTATTTGCCGAACGAGTGGGCCGTAGGCTTGCGGACAAGTACCAGACCGATGAGGTAGTGGTGGAGAACGGTGGGGATCTTTTCCTGAGAAACTTAACCAACCTGGTCTCGGTGATCCATGCGGGCAGATCACCACTATCAGATAAGATGGCATTTGTGGTCCCTCCGGGAGAGTGGGGGATATGCACTTCTTCCGGTACCCTGGGCCACTCCTTCAGCAAAGGGAAGGCAGATGCCGTTACCATCATTTCAAGCTCAGCTCCACTGGCCGATGCATGGGCCACTGCACTGGCCAATAAAGTCCATGGGCCCGGCGATATTGAACCGCTTCTTGAAATCGTGGAGGGAATCCCCGAAATCGGGGGATGCGCTGTGATTGCAGGGGACCAGATCGGTGTACGGGGATCGTTTCAGGTAAAACTACTATCTTCGGAGTAGATGAACAGTCTTATCCTTGTCATACTGGCATTAGCGGGATACCTGCTTGCATACCGCTTTTACGGCAGGTTCCTGGGGAACAAGTTGTTCCGCTTGTCATCCGAACGGCTGATGCCGGCCCATGAGTTCAGGGATGGCATCGATTATGTGCCCACCAAACCCCACATTATTTTTGGTCACCACTTTACTACCATCGCGGGACTGGGACCCATTGTGGGGCCGGCCATCGGGATCATCTGGGGTTGGCTCCCTGCATTTCTGTGGGTTTTTCTGGGAAGTATTTTCATGGGAGCTGTACACGATTTCTCCACCCTGGTGGTTTCGGCCAGGAACCGGGGAAGATCCATTGGGGAACTCACGGCAGATATCATCAGTCCCTCCACCCGTTACGCGCTGCAATTTATCATGCAGTTGCTGCTCTTTATTGTGCTGGCCGTATTTGCCATGATCGTGAGTTCTCTCTTTGTAATGTATCCTGAAGCTGTGATCCCGGTATGGGCGCAAATTCCTGTGGCCATCTGGCTGGGAAGAGAGATCCGGAAGGGAAAAAACGACCTGCTCTATTCCATCCTGGCCCTGTTGTTGCTCTATGTTTTTGTACTGGTAGGGGTGAGGTTCCCCGTCTCGCTGCCGTGGAGCACTGAGGTCTCTGTGGTGGTGTGGTGCATTCTCCTTTTTATCTATGTCTTTTTTGCCTCTACCCTTCCTGTTCAGAAACTGCTTCAGCCACGCGATTACATCAATTCACACCAGCTACTGGTGGCCATGGCATTCCTGATCTTAGGGATCTTTGTGGCCCATCCCGATTTTTCAGCTCCGGCCATCAATGAAAGTGCATTTGCACCAGGATCAGATGTTCCGGACCTTGCACCGCTCATGTTTATTGTGATTGCCTGTGGTGCCATCTCCGGGTTTCACTCCCTGGCCAGTTCCGGGACCACAGTCAAGCAGGTAGACCGTGAGCAGGATGCTCTTCCCATAGGTTTCGGAGCCATGATTACCGAAAGCTTTCTGGCAGTACTTGTTATTGTGGCTGCAGGAGCGGGACTTGGAATGGGACTTGAAGCCGATGGTGAATTTTTTACGGGGGTGGATGCATACCGGCATCACTACGCCTCGTGGTCCTCTGCCAGCGGACTTTCTGCTAAACTTGATGCATTTATCATCGGATCGGCCAACCTCTTCTCTTCACTGGGAGTGCCAGTCAGATATGGGGCCGCTTTTGTGGTGGTCTTTATCGTATCGTTTGCCAATACCACCCTCGATTCTGCAGCCAGGATCCAGCGGATTTCGCTACAGGAGATCTTTACCAACAGCAGAGGTGAGATCCGGAAACCCATGAACAATCGCTACGTGGCCACGTTGCTTATTGTGATTGCAGCAGGCGGGATGACTTTTTTTAAGCCGGGGGGACAGGGTGCCATGGTGTTGTGGCCGCTCTTTGGATCGCTGAACCAGTTAATGGCTGCGCTGGCGCTGGGAGTGGTTACAGTCTATCTCTCTTCCAGGAAAATTTCCGTGATTTATACCCTGCTACCCATGTTGCTGATCCTGACACTGACACTCTGGGCCATGGTAGAAAACCTGGCTGGTTTCCTGAGAAACGGTGAATATCTGCTGGTGGCAATTTCGGCGGTGATCCTGGTGCTTACCGGCTGGTTGACCCTCAGCAGCATGGGCGCATTACTCAGGCGAAAAAGGTCCCCAAAGAGCTGAATAACTGAAGATCTGCTAATATTTAATAAAGAAAGCACTCAATTGGCCCTGACTCATCTCTTTGATTTCCAGTCGTTCCACCCAGCTGTAACCGCTTCCGTTCCTGCACCACTGAATTAACTGACCACACTGCTCCTGGTTCCCGCTGACCACTATGTGTACGGAACCATCCTTATTGTTTTCCACCCATCCTTTCAGGTTCATGGACCTGGCCTGGTTCCTGGCAGCAGCCCTGAATCCTACACCCTGTACACGGCCGTAAACGATTATGTCATACTGAACAGGCATGAAGCAAAGGTATACTCAAATTTAATGGAAAAAGTGTGAACAAGCGCCTGGTTGTTTTGTTTCATCGGATAAGTATTGATATTATACAATATGAGAAGTTTTTTCACTCCAATGCTGGCCCTGCTGGCATTTTCAATGTGCTTGCCGGTGATAGGACAGAATAGTTTTTACGATTTCACCGTGGAAGACATTCACGGAATGGAATATGACCTTGCACAGTTGCAGGGGAAAAAGGTGCTGGTGGTGAACACTGCCTCCAAGTGTGCATTCACCCCGCAGTATAAAGGGCTGGAGAGGCTCTACAAGAAATATGGCGGTGACAATTTCGTCATTCTTGGATTTCCCAGCAACGATTTTGCGGGACAGGAGCCGGGTACCAATGAGGAGATTGCCACATTCTGTACCACCAAATTTGAGGTAAGCTTTCCCATGATGGCCAAGATTGCAGTGAAGGGAGAGCAGATTCACCCTCTCTACAAATGGCTTACAGAAGCCGGGGAAAATGGGCTGGAGGACAGCAAGGTAACCTGGAACTTCCAGAAATACATGATTGATGAGGGTGGAATGCTGGTGGGCCATGTACCTCCCAGGAAAAAGCCAGAGTGCAAAGTGATTTCTGACTGGCTTACAGAATAACCAGCGTATAAAGAAGCTCCTCTTTCAGGTCGGTGCGAATGACCATTAGTGTCTGTTTTTCTGAAAATTGACCGGCAATTTCAAGCTCCTGGTCTTTGTAAATACCAGCCGTTTTTGACCTGGCAGGATCGATAAAACCGGAAATCACATCCGACCGGTTTTTACCCGGGAAAAGTATCTCCACGCTGGAACCGATCACCTCTTTCTGCTTCTTTTTCCATCTTTTCTCTGCATGCCTGTTGAAGAAGAGCACCTTACCAAGGTTGTTGATGGTAATTACACTGAAAGGCAATTCTTCCAGCACATGGATGTACTGTTGTATATCCTTTTGAAACTTCACTCTCTCCTGCTCCCTCAGCGAATTGGTGCCTTCAAGCTTCTTCTTCAGATCGAGGCTGGCCAGGCGGAGTTCCTCTTCTTTGCGGATCAGCTTTTCATACTGTTTCCTGGAGGCCAGTTCCATCTCCTTTTCCTTGGTGATCTCATTGGCCAGGAAGATCACCTTCTCGACCTCTCCGTACATATCATTGACCGAGAGAAAAGTGGCCCTGAACCACAATGGCTCTTCGAATTTGGACTGCATCTTTAATTGCCCCTGGAACGCCTCACCCTGGATAACATTCTCCCAGATCTCGTTAAATCTCTCCTGCTCACGGGTTCCAAAGAAATCAAATACATTCATCTGTTCCAGCTCCATTCCTGTATATTTGAAAGACTTGGAGAACAGAGAGTTGCTAATCTGGAGTTTCCCGTCGGGGGAGAAAACTGCTTTGGCATTAAGCTGGTCAATGGCTTCGACCTGCCCTTCAAAATCGATACTCTGTTTCTTCTGCTCAGTGGAGTCGATGGCCAGGAAAAGGATCTTCTCCACATTGCCTTCATCGTTCCTGACACCGGTGTAGGTGGCCATGGTCCAGAGGTCCTGTCCCAGCTTGGTTTCATGCTTCATATACCCCTCAAAGTGTCTGCCTCCCTTGGCAAGCTTCTCCCACAGTGCATTAAACCATGGCTGGTCCTTTTCATTGATAAACATAGAGATGTGTTTCCCTTCCACCTCCCTGTTCCCCGAATATCCCAGCTTCTTCAGGAATCTGGTATTGGCATAGAGCAAAACTCCTTCCGGGTCATACTCCGCCCTCATCAGTGTATGGTTCACCGTATTGGTAAAGCTAATGAAGATCTCAGCCTGCCTGGCACCCTCCTCCTGGACCAGTTTCAGTGCATCCATGTTCTGACGCACTTGTTCTTCCTGAACTAACAGTTGATCAGCCTGTGCCCGTGTCTCCTTCAGCAGCTGTTCAGTCCTGAGGTTGCTCTCCAAGTTGTTGATTGTGGTGGCAATATTCTCTGCCACACGACTCACAAACTGGATCTTATGTTCCTCAATCTGGTTGAACGATGCGATCTCCACAATCCCGAATACCTCGTCGTTCCAGACCAGCGGTTCGATCAGGAGGTAGCCGGGATTTGCCTTGCCAAGTCCCGAAGTAATGGTCAGGTATCCATCCTCGATCTTGTCTGTATAATAGCCCTTTTTCTCCATAGCGGCAGCACCAATGAGTCCATCCCCCCAGGCAATCCGCCTGTCCGGAAATTTCTTCCTGTTGTAGGCGTAACACGACACCATCTCCAGGTAAGGGTCGCCCTCCTGTTCCACAGTAAGAAATATAGCCCCCTGGTTGGCATCAAGGTACCTGACCAGTCCGGATATGACGGAATAGGTCATGGTCTCTATCTCCATTGAGTTTTTGCGCAGGAGGTCTCCAAACTCGGCCAACCCTTCTGAAATCCAATTTCTCTGGCGTTCATCCAGGCGTCGCTGCCGCTCCATCTCCCGGTTCCTGGATAGGGTATCCTTGAGCTCATGCAGCTTGTCAGAAAGGCTCTGTTCTGTGCGTTTCAGCGAAACATCCGTATTGAGATCACCGGCGATGAGCGCATGTGTAAATCTTTTGATCTCCTCGTTCTTACCGGTCTCCTGGCGGATCTTTTCAGAAAGCGAGTCGAGTTGCTTGTGTCGCCAGTTTCCAATTAAGGCACCAAATAGAAATCCTGGAATGGCCAGAAAATCTATGAGATATACGGCAGCATGTGTATGGTGTAGCAGTGCGATTGCGCTGAATGAAAACGGTGTCTCCCTGGAGTAAAGAAGAAGGGCATATTCTACGACTGTGAGTACAATCCCCAGTACAAATCCAATTGCACTGTAACGGATGACCATCTCCTTTTTGTCCAGTTCAAACATCCACGACTACTGTGAGCACTAAATTTAGTTAATATTTTCTATTTTTATTGTCCCGAGAAAAATGAACAGAGCAATGAAGAAGATCCTGGTGGTGGACGATATATATACCAACCGTTACCTGCTATCCGAATTGGTAAGATTAACGGGAAATATAGCCCTAGTTGCTGAAAGTGGCCAGGAGGCAATTGAGATTCTTAGAACTGAGAAGATTCATTTGGTATTTATGGATATTGAGATGCCTGTGATGAATGGTATTGAGACCATACAATACATCCGTAATGAACTGCCTTTCCCTTTAAATGCAATCCCGGTGATCGCCCTTACAGCACATAATCCGGAGCTCTTCTTTGAGGACTATTCGGATGTTGGATTTGATGAGCTAATTACCAAGCCTTACTCGGTAGAGAAGATCAGGGCCATGATCCTGGAAAGTTCCTCCTGATCGACGCTGGTGAATGAACCGGTTTGATCCGAATCCACATCAAAGACAGCCACAACATCTCCCTTGCCATCGAACACCGGCAGAGTAATTTCTGATTTTGACCTGGAGTCGCATGAAATATGCCCGGGAAAAGCGTGAACATCCGCAACCAGCATCGGCGCCTTGCTGTTCACAGCTGCCCAGCACACCCCTTTGTCCTTCTCAAGCTCCTGACAGGCCACCGGACCCTGGTAGGGACCGACGATCAGTTTCCCCTCTTTAAGCAGATAAAATCCGGTCCAGAAGTAGTAATCCATCTTATGGTGCAGCACTGCACAAACAGAAGACATCCGGGCCAGCGGATCATCAGTTTTATTCAGCAACTCCTTCAGCTGGGTGTATATCCGGAAGTAGCGTCCCTCTTTCTTTTTGTTTTCCATCTTATAATGATCCTTAGAGTCTCCCAAAAATAGGATTATTATTATCTTTGCCGCTCATTTTCAAGGATGAAGTTAAAAGAAGAGATAGAGAGGCGGAGAACATTTGCCATCGTTAGCCACCCCGATGCGGGAAAAACCACGCTGACCGAGAAGTTCCTTTTGTTTGGCGGAGCTATCAATGTGGCCGGGGCCGTTAAATCCAACAAGATCAAGAAGACAGCCACCTCCGATTTCATGGAGATTGAAAAACAGCGGGGTATCTCGGTGGCCACTTCAGTCATGGGATTTGAATATGGCGGAAAAAAGATCAATATCCTGGATACACCGGGTCACCAGGACTTTGCGGAGGATACATTCAGGACCCTTACAGCTGCCGACAGCGTAATCATTGTGATTGATGCGGCCAAAGGAGTAGAAGCTCAGACCCGGAAACTGATGAACGTGTGCCGCATGCGCAAAACTCCGGTGATGGTATTTATCAACAAACTGGATCGTCCTGCCAGGGACCCTTTTGATTTGCTGGACGAGATTGAACAGGAGCTGAAGATTCATGTACACCCCTTAAGCTGGCCGGTGAGCATGGGTCCCGATTTCCGGGGAGTATACAACCGTTTTGACCTGACTTTCCGTTCATTCCAGAGCGAAAGCAAGCAGACCATCGGGGAACTGGTGGAATTTGATAACCTGGAGGATCCGAAGTTCAGAAAGCTCATTGATCCACATGCCGACAGTCTCGACGAAGAACTGGAGCTCATCGGAGGCGTTTATCCCGAGTTCAACAGGGAAGATTACCTGGAGGGAAGAGTTGCACCCCTCTTCTTTGGAAGTGCTCTGAACAACTTCGGAGTTCGGGACATCCTGGACTGTTTCATCCAGTTGGCACCTCCGCCCGGTACCATCGAGACGGAAAACCGGAAGGTGGAGCCGGAGGAGGAGAAGTTCTCCGGTTTTGTGTTTAAGATACATGCCAATATGGATCCCAATCACCGCGACAGAATTGCCTTTATTAAAATAGCCTCAGGGAAATTCGAACGCAACAAAGGGTATGTCCATGTAAGAACAGGCCGCAAGCTGAAGTTTTCCAGTCCCACCTCTTTCATGGCAGAAAAGAAATCGGTCATCGATCTTGCATATCCGGGCGATATTGTCGGGGTGCACGATACCGGCAACTTCAAGATCGGTGATGCCGTTACCGAAGGGGAGAAGCTACAGTTCCAGGGAATGCCCAGTTTTTCACCCGAGATGTTCCGTTATGTGGAGAATGACGATCCTATGAAATTCAAACAGCTTTCAAAAGGACTTGATCAGCTGATGGATGAAGGGGTGGCTCAGCTTTTTGTAAGCGTGGCCAACGGACGAAAAATAATAGGGACCGTAGGGGCCCTGCAGTTTGATGTGATTCAATACAGGCTGCAGCATGAGTATGGCGCCAGGTGCAGATATGAGCAGCTTCCCATGCACAAGGCGTGCTGGATCGAAAGTGATGATAGTGAAAAACTGAAGGATTTCAGACTCAGGAAGTACCAGCAGCTTGCCACAGACAAGGAGGGGAGGGAGGTTTATATGGCTGAGTCGCCCTACGCCCTTCAGATGGCCCGCGACAACTTCCCCGAAATTACCTTTCACTTCAGTTCGGAGTTCTGATCGCACTTTACTCGGTCAGAGTTCGCAAAAATGAAACCCGGGATACGGTTCTGTAAGGGGATATGATTATATTCGTAATCCTCAATTCAAACGTATCACCTATGAAAATGCTTCTGCTATTTACAGGAATCTTATTGATGTGCATCCCGATTCAGGCCCAGCATCCTGACTGGGAGGGGGGCTATGCCGACGGATGTACAAGCGTTACCGCCGGCAAAAAGGCCACAGCCGATGGTTCGGTAATTACATCGCATACTGACGACAGTCACCGGACCCGCTCCTGGATGGATGTAATCCCTGCAAAAAAGCATGCAAGGGGAGCCACCACCACCATGTACCTTAGGGTGGCAAGCGACTCTTTTGCCATGCCCACCTATAGCCACATCCCCATTGGTGAGATTCCGCAGGTGAAACAGACCCACCAGTATCTCAATACGGCCTACCCCTCCATGAACCAGTTCCAGCTTGGCATTGGCGAATCCACTTTCGGGGGACGGGAGGAACTTCAGTCCGACTCGGGGTTCATCGATTGTCAGAGGCTCTGCCGCCTGATGCTGGAACGCTGTAAAACGGCACGGGAAGCCATTGAACTTGCCGGTGAGTTAACGGCCGAGTATGGCTGGAACGATTACGGTGAATGTTTGACCATTGCAGATAAACACGAAGTATGGCATTTTGAAATTGTGGGTCCGGGCAAAGGGAAAACCGGTTCTGTATGGGTGGCACAGCGGGTACCCGACGGCCACATTGCAGTCAATGCCAATGCCAGTACCATCAGGGAGATCAACCTGGCGGACCCCGATCATTTTATGGCCAGTGATAACATTTACAGCGTTGCCAGGGATGCGGGTTGGTGGAACGAAGAGGTACCTTTCAGTTTCTGTTACGCTTACGCGCCCCAAAGCCGAACCTCCCTGGCAGCCAGAAGACGTGAATGGCGGGTATTTGATCTGTTGGCTCCTTCGCTTAAGCTGGATCCGAATGCAGAGAACCACCCCTTTTCGGTAAAGCCTGACCGGCCCGTCACACTCACCGACCTCAGGAGGGTGTTTTCGGATTACTACGAGGGAACACCGTTTGATATGACCAAGGATATGTTGGTTACCAATGAGGAGGGAAAGAGCGTGATTTCGCCACTGGCCAATCCACATCTGCCGTACGATATGAACAAACTCATGCGTATCAACGGGGGATGGGGATGGCGAGGAGAGCGGACCATTGCCCGATGGTATACCATGTATGCCACCATCATCCAGTGCAGAGAGTGGCTGCCCGATGAGATCGGGGGAGTGGTCTGGCTGGCCCAGGACAATGTATCCACTTCCATCTATGTGCCGGTTTACTGTTCAGGGAGCGACCTGCCTGTTTCCTATAAAACACCGGGACGTCCCGATGGCTTCAACCGCGAATCGGCCTGGTGGGCCTTTAACCGGCTGGGGACTCTTACTGCCCAGCGATGGGGTGAGATGCGCTACGATGTAAATGAAGTTTGGGATCCCTGGCAGGAGGAGCTCTTTTCCGGTCAGGAGGCATTCGAAGAGAAAGCCGTAGAGCTATACAAAAGAGGCAAGAAGGATGAGCTTAACAGCTACCTTACCGGATATACCATGGAGTGGGGGGAGATAGTGGTGGAGAAGGCATGGGAGCTTGGCGATCTGTTATGGACCAGGTATGATGAAAAGTTTTAAGATATGACCGCACCTATGAATCCCCGTGGCTTTGCCAGTGACAACAATGCGGGAGTACATCCTGACATCCTGAAGGCTATGGCAGCTGTGAACGGGGGACATGTGATCGCTTACGGCGATGATCCCTATACCGAAAAGGCAGTTGCCGCAATCCATAAGATCTTTGGGGAAGAGGCCGGAGTCTTTTTTGTATTTATTGGCACGGCAGCCAATGTGCTGGGACTCTCATCCGTAACGCAGCCTTACCACGCTGTAATCTGTCCGGAAACAGCTCATATCAATGTGGATGAATGCGGTGCACCAGAGAAGTTCTCCGGTTGCAAACTGCTCACCTGTGATACACCCGATGGAAAACTGACTGTCGACATGATAGCCGGGCACATGCATGGGATCGGTTTTGAGCACCATGTACAGCCCAGGGTGGTCTCCATCACCCAGGCCACTGAACTTGGAACAGTTTACAGCATCGACGAGATCAGGAAGATTGCTGAATACACCCATGCCCATGGCATGCTTCTGCATATGGACGGAGCCCGGATCAGCAATGCAGCTGTCGCTCTCAGCTGCGGCTTCTATGAAATGACCGTCGGGGCTGGAGTAGATGTACTCTCTTTCGGGGGGACCAAGAACGGGATGATGTATGGAGAGGCAGTGGTTTTCTTGAATAAGGATCTGTGCAGCGATTTCAAATACCGCAGGAAACAGGGCATGCAGCTGGCTTCAAAAATGAGGTACATTGCAGCCCAGTTCAGTGCTTTCCTCGAGAACGATCTCTGGAAAGCTAATGCACAGCATGCGAACTTCATGGCAAAAAAACTGCACGATGCGGTCAAAGATATTCCTGGAGTGAAAGTCACCAGAAGGGTGGAATCCAATGCCGTATTTGCCATCATCCCACCGCAGATCATTCCGGAACTGCAGGAACAGTTCTTTTTCTACGTATGGGACGAAGAGAGCTCAGAAGTACGATGGATGTGCTCTTTTGATACGGCTGAGGAGGACATTGAAGCTTTCGCTTCGCTGCTCCGGAAATTAAGGAATTAGCAGGGAACTGTCCCCGTAACTGAGGAACCTGAAGTTCTCTTTCAGGGCGTAATCATAAACTTTTTTCCAGTCCTCACCGATCCACGCTGCAATCAGCAGCAATAAGGTACTCCCGGGCATATGAAAATTGGTCAGCAGTCCACTGATGGTCCTGAACCGGTAGCCCGGAACTATCATCAGCCTGGTGGCAAAATGGAACTGGTCCAGGTGGTGCCTTGTACAAAACCCGAGGAGTGCATCCAGGCTATCGGCAAGGGAGATCTCCTGCGGTAGCGATTCATGATCCCACTGGTCCATTTCCAGTTCAGAAGGATCATCAATTGATCCGGTGATCAGTTTCACACCCAGCCAGTAGAGCGATTCAAGACTACGGGTGCTGGTGGTCCCCACAGCAATCAGCCCCTCAGTTTTTTCTATCCACTGTTCCAGAAAGCTCCTTCTGACCACCACCAGTTCCGAATGCATGGAGTGGTCCCTTGCGTTCTGCTCCTTAACCGGAACAAAAGTACCTGCTCCCACGTGTAGAGTGATGTTGGCCAGCTCCACTCCGGATTTCTCCAGTTTATCCATCATCTCCCGGGTAAAGTGCAATCCGGCCGTGGGTGCCGCCACAGAACCGTTGTTCCGGCAGTAGATGGTCTGGTAACGCTCTTTGTCGCTCTGTTCCGCCTCCCTGTTCAGATAGGGTGGGATGGGGGTGCTCCCCGATTGCTCGATGATCTCCCCGAATGTGATCCCGGACTGCTGCCATTGAAAGGTAACCACGAATCCTTCGCCGCTTCTCTGCTTCAGCTTAGCTTCCAGCTTTACCGCTATCCCGTTTATGTCAATTTCCAGGGAGACCGGACCGGATTTCCATTTTTTGGCATTCCCCACCAGGCAGAGCCAGGTGGCGTTGGCTTCTGATTGAAACGACTGCTCATAATCGGGCGGATCGACCGGCTCAAGGCAGAAGATCTCGATCCTGGCACCTGTAGCTTTTCTGAACCTGAGACGGGCCTGTATCACCCGCGTATTATTGAAAACAAGCCAGGAACCGGTGGGCAGTAAACCGGAGAGGTCAGAAAACCTAAGATGAGCGATGCTGCCCCCACTATATACCAGCAAATTAGAGTCCGACCGGTCGGACAGCGGATATTTTGCAATGCACGATTCAGGGAGGGTATACCTGTATTTTTTGAGATCGATGGAGTTCGCGTCGTTCATGATGAAATCAGAGAGTCCGCAAAATTAACTATTTTTGTATGGTTCTATGAAATTTTGCAGTAGTTGATTCTGTCGCTGCAGGCTTTGGCCTGTGGAGGAAAGTCCGGGCAGCAAAGGGTGCCGCACTGTTGAAAAACAGATGTCTGTGAAGGCATGGGTACAAAGAAGAAAACAACCGCCTCCTTTCGGGGGTAAGGGTGAGAAGGTGGGG